>NZ_JBVVPL010000001.1:0-12190 GCF_055807615.1 Bradyrhizobium sp. MV1.5
CCAAGCTCGCCGGCGGTGTCCACCGTCTCGACGGCCAGCTCATGGTCGTCCTCGACGTCGACCGCGTCCTCGAGCTCGCGCCCGAGATGATGGCGGCCTGATACGCCGGCACATCCGCCGACGTACCTGCAATCGGAAGTGCCCCCGCAAAAGGGGGGAGAAGCAGAGGTTCACATGCGAACTTGTCTCGTCGTTGATGATTCCAGCGTCATCCGCAAGGTTGCGCGCCGGATCCTGGAGGGCCTCGACTTCCAGATCCTCGAAGCCGAGGACGGTGAGAAGGCGCTGGAGGCCTGCAAGCGCGGCTTGCCCGATGCTGTGCTGCTCGACTGGAACATGCCGGTGATGGACGGCTACGAGTTCCTCGGCCATCTCCGGCGCATGCCCGGCGGCGACCAGCCCAAGGTGGTGTTCTGCACCACCGAGAACGACGTCGCCCATATCGCGCGCGCGCTGCACGCCGGCGCCAACGAATACATCATGAAGCCCTTCGACAAGGACATCGTGACGGCGAAATTCCAGGAAGTCGGCCTTATCTGAGCGATCGCCCGGAGGCTGAACGGCTCCTTCGGCGTTTGTTTTCAACTGACCGTTTCAGTCTGAGTTGGTGAGTAATGAGTGTTGCGTTCGCAGGTAACTCGACCCCGGGCTCGTCGCGGGAAGCCGGACCGTTGCGGGTGATGATCGTCGATGACTCCGTCGTCATTCGCGGGCTGATCTCGCGCTGGGTCGGTGCCGAGCACGACATGGAAGTCGCGGCCTCGCTGCGCACCGGGCTCGAGGCGGTCAACCAGATCGAACGCATCAACCCCGACGTTGCCGTGCTCGATATCGAAATGCCCGAGCTCGACGGCATCTCGGCGCTGCCGCAACTCCTGGCGAAGAAGCGCGATCTCGTCATCATCATGGCCTCGACGCTGACCCGCCGTAACGCTGAGATCAGCTTCAAGGCGCTGTCGCTCGGCGCGGCCGACTACATTCCGAAGCCGGAATCGACGCGCGAGGCGTCGGCTGCGGACATCTTCCACCACGACCTGATCCAGAAAATCCGCCACCTCGGCGCACGGCTGCGCCGCAAGGCCGCGGTCGCGAGCCCGCCGCTGGCGCCCGCAAGCCCGGCTCCGGCTGCACGTGGTCCGGTTGTCGCGCGGCCTGCGGCGGTTCCGGCTGTGCATGCGCCCTCGTCATCCTCGGTGCTGTCCACGCGTCCGTTCTCGACCCAGGCCCCGAAGGTGCTGCTGATCGGCTCATCGACCGGCGGTCCTCAGGCGCTGATGGCGCTCGTCGCCGAGCTCGGCCCCGTGATCGACCGCGTCCCGGTGCTGATTACCCAGCACATGCCGCCCACCTTCACCACCATTCTGGCCGAGCATCTGGCACGCACGAGCCGCAAGCCGGCAGCCGAGGCGGTCGATGGCGAGCCGGTGAAGCCGGGCCGCATCTATCTTGCGCCGGGCGGCAAGCACATGCGCGTCGTGCGGAGCGGCGCCGACGTGGCGATCGCGCTCGACGACGGCCCCGCGGTTAATTTCTGCAAGCCCGCGGTCGATCCGCTGTTCACCTCCGCCATCGACATCTGGCATGGCGCCATCCTCTCCGTGATCCTGACGGGCATGGGCTCGGATGGCATGCGCGGCGGCAAGGACATCGTCGCCGCCGGCGGCAGCGTGATCGCGCAGGACGAAGCCTCCAGCGTGGTCTGGGGCATGCCGGGCGCGGCGGCCAATGCCGGCATCTGCGCGGCGATCCTGCCGCTCAACCAGATCGGTGCGCGGGTCAACCGCCTGTTCGCGGGAGACCGCTCGTGACGCCGGTTGATTACGACTATCTGCGCAAATTCCTGAAAGAGCGCTCCGGCCTCGATCTCTCCCCGGACAAGCAGTATCTGGTCGAGAGCCGGCTCCTGCCGCTGGCCCGCAAGGCGAGCCTTGCCGGGATTCCCGATCTCGTGCTGAAGATCAGGAACGGCGACGGGCGGCTTGCGAGCGACGTGGTCGAAGCGATGACCACCAACGAGACCTTCTTCTACCGCGACAAGATCCCGTTCGATCATTTGCGCGAAACCATCCTGCCGGGGCTGCTTCGGGCGCGCGCGGCGCGCAAGTCGCTGCGCATCTGGTCGGCGGCGTCGTCGACGGGACAAGAGCCCTATTCGATCGCGATGTGCGTGAAGGAGATGGGCGCAGCCTTCGCCGGCTGGCGCATCGAAATCGTCGCCACCGATCTGTCGCAGGAGGTGCTGGAGAAATCCAAGGCCGGCGTCTACAGCCAGTTCGAGGTGCAGCGCGGCCTGCCGATCCAGCACCTGATGAAATACTTCACGCAAGCGGGTGAGGTCTGGCAGCTCAATGCCGACATCCGCGCCATGGTGCAGTTCCGCCAGCTCAATCTGTTGCAGGACTTCTCCCATCTCGGCACGTTCGACGTGATCTTCTGCCGCAACGTGCTGATCTATTTCGACCAGGACACCAAGGCCGTGATCTTCGAGCGTATGGCCAAGGTTTTGGAAGCCGACGGTACGCTGCTGTTGGGCGCCGCCGAATCCGTCGTCGGCATCACCGACGCGTTCCGGCCGCTTGCCGACCGTCGTGGCCTCTATCAGCTCAACCCGACGCGCTCCGGCCGTCCGATGGGCGGATTGATGCCGCCGTCGTTGAAGGTGGCAGCGGCGCGGTGAGACGCCTGGCCCGGGCCTATCAGCGCCGTGATCTTGCCGCGCGTTCGAAGCTGCTTTGCTTTAGGGGACCGATGTTAGGCCGATAGGCGTCGGCCCGCGCGGTGCCTGTCGCCGCCTGGTGGGCGATGTGACGCCGTCTGCTGTCGGAGTGGAAACGAAAAGGCCGCCACTGGGACGAAGCCGTGGCGGCTTTTTGCGTCGTGAGACGGGCCCTTACCGCCCCGCCCCAACGCGATTGACACCGCCATTTGCATTGCCACCTGCATTATGACGGACCGCTGCGCGCGCGACCGGACGAGGCTTGAGCACGACGCCTGCCCGGGCAACGCAACCCACCGGATATTCGACGTACTGGCAGTATACGACCGCGTTGGCTGGAGTTGAATTGAAAGTAAGACCTGCAAGCCCTAACAAGGCGCTCGCAGCAATCCCGGCAACAGTCGCTGACTTGATCGAAAGACGCTTTGTCGGATGCATGGCGGACCTCCCTTTTTCGTGCCTGCGGAACAGATGCACGGACGCCGTCTCAGGTGCGGCTGCGCGTAACGTGTGCACTCAATGATCGCTGACGTTGACATGGATCAATCGAGTGTCGCGAAGTCCACGGGACGAGAGTGCGGCGCACACTTGTCGGTGCAGCTCCCGGGCTCAGGTGGTAGGGGTGGGCTTACGCGCTGAGCCGGTACTGCTGAGCTCGAGGGTAACGAGCCTCGCCAGAAGGGTCGCCGGATAAAGCTGGCCGATCACGCTCTCGATGTTGCAGAGACTTCGTGCCAGCGGATGTACCGGAACGATGTCTCCATACCCGGTCGATGTCAGCGTGACAAAGCTCATATAAAAGAGCGATGCGGCGACTGATTGATCGTCCTCGAAAGTTATTCCCTTGATTGCGTCGGGAGCCGCCAGCCCTACAAACAGGAACAGCGTTGCAAAGGCCACCGCAATCAACAAGTACAGAAGGATCGCTCCGACAATTCGGTGATATGTAACGAGGCCTCGCCTGAACACGGCCTGAAGCACGACAACGCCTAACGTGCAGGCGATGACCAACCATGCACCGGCCAAGATGTGAAGGTGGTACGGTACAGGATAATAGATGCGAAGGAAGAATACGGCGACGTTCGAAACAAGCGCGAGCGACATCAGAACGAGGGCGGTTGGGCTGTTCGAGATGATCACCATGCTGACGATGATCGTCAGCAACAGACCATCGGCAAATAGATGAAAAGCGGTTATGCCCATTGCTTGTAGTGGAGCGAAGACAAAAATCAGCAATGCGAGCACTCCGGTCAGCACCGAGAGCAGCCAGTCGATGCGTTCTCCGCGCAACCGGCGCAGCTCGCTTATGGGCGTTCCCATCGATGGTCCTAACACCACCGGCACTGATCGCGCCGATCACACCTTCGCCTTTACAGTTCGAGACGAAAGCTCAACGTTGTTGACGTAGATCAACGGAGCGGCAGGTACCTGGAAACTGAAGTTGTCAGGCCGTCCCGCCCTCGTCGGATCCGCTGCTGTCCAAGACACCGATCCGCTCGGCAAGAGAGACCAGTTCGGCTAGCGACCGAACCTGCATTTTCTCCATCAAGCCGTGGCGGTGAGCTTTGATCGTGCGCTCTGTCGTTCCGAGCGTGTGGGCGATCTGCTTGTTGATTTTGCCCCGAACGACAAGGTCGAAGACCTGTCGCTCGCGCGGCGTCAATTTAGCGAGACGAGCACGAGCCATGTTCAGTATGTTCTGTAGGTCTCGTGACGATCGATGGTGTGCCAAGGCTCCGGCGATTGCGCGGAGAAGGTCCTCTGAGCTTACAGGCTTGCTCAGAAAATCCTGCGCACCCGCCTTTATGGTCCGCACAGTGATTGGAATGTCGCGATAGCCGGAGAGAAATATGATCGGCAATGTCGAGCCGAGTTCGCCCAATTGTTTTTGGAGGGCAGGGCCGTCCAAGTCAGGGATTTGCACATCGAGAAGGATGCAACTCGGAATGCAGTCGCTCGGCAGTCGGTCCAGCAACGCCTGCGCCGACGCATAGACGGTGACCTCGTAACCGGCGAGCCTTAAATGACGCTCCATGGCCGTCAGGAAAGACAGGTCGTCGTCAACGATATGCACGAGCCCCGGCACCGGTCCCCTCTCCGTTGCAGAGAGGCTACCGCGCTATTCGGGGCGCCTAAGTATCTTTGTGCGCCCTTTTAAGACATAGCTGATCTGTCGGTGCGAAAAGTCTCTATGCACTTTGTGCCACGCCGCCGCGGTGCCTGCCTTTGTCGATGCGCAAGCCGCGAATCCAACTGACGCTTTGAACTCGCGAATAGAACCCCTCATCCGGCGCTACGCGGCGACCTTCTTCCAGAAGGGAAGAAGGGTATCCCTCACAAGATCGCATGCGGCAGAAACCGCGAGCCGTTGCCGGTGATCGGGCTCTCGTCCTCGCGGATCGACAGCCCGCAGGGTTCGTGATCGACCAGCCAGCTTCCCACCACTGGATAGAAGTCTGAGAAGTTCGGCAGCGGCGCGAGCGCCTGCCGCACGAAACCTTCGGCGCCGTAGGGTCCCGCCTGCTCGTCGAGCGGCATTCCGCCTGATACCAGCGTGACATTGGCGCCTTCGCGCGACAGCAGCGGCTTGCGCACATAGGAGCTGCCGAGCTCGGCTGCCCGCGGATCGTCCTCGAAGAAGGCCGGCAGCAGATTGGGATGGTTCGGAAACATCTCCCAGAGCAGCGGCAGGATGCCCTTGTTGGAGAGCACCGCCTTCCACGGCGGTTCGATCCAGCGTGTCGGTGCGTCCTTGAGCTTTGCGCCGAAGCTGTCGTGGAACATCCATTCCCAGGGATAGAGCTTGAAGGCGAGCGCGATGTCGCGGTCGTCGAGATCGACGAAGCCGCCGGCATCATCGCGCCAGCCGATCGCCTCGATGTCGAGCAGCGTGGTCGTCAGCCCAGCCTGGCGCGCTGTGTCTTCGAGATAAGCGAGCGTGCCGGCGTCCTCCTCATTGCCCGTGGTGCCGGTGAGATGGACATGGCGGCTAGCGGCAATCTGCTTCCAGGCTTCGATCAGTCGTTCGTGGATGGAGTTGAACTGGTCGGCGCGCGACGGAATGATGCGCCGTTCGATCGCCTGTTCGAGCCAGGTCCATTGAAACACCGCGGCTTCGAAAATCGAGGTCGGCGTATCCGCATTGTATTCGAGCAGCTTTGCCGGTCCCTTGCCGTCGAATTTGAGATCGAGCCGGCCATAGAGGCTGCGGTCGTCGCGTGTCCAGCTCTCGGCGATCAAGCTCCAGAACGCGTCGGGTATCTTCAAGCGCTGCAGATGGCGCTCGTCGCCGATCACGCGTCCGGCAAGCTCCAGGCACATCGCGTCGATCTCGCCGGTCGGCGTCTCGATACCGCGCTCGATCTCGTCGAGCGTGAAGGCGTAGTAGGCCCGCTCGTCCCAATAGCGCTCGCCGTCGATAGTGTGGAAGGCAAAGCCGCATTGTTCGGCGGTCTGCCGCCAGTCGTCGCGCTCGGGGCAGACGATGCGTCGCATGGGTCAGCCGCCGCCAGAGAAGCCATGGCCAAACGAGCCGAAGCCGCCGCGGCTCACGCTGCCGGAGCCTGAATCGGACGACGTTCCGGACGAGGAATGGCTCGAGGAGTCGCTGCTGAAGAAGCTCGATCGCGACGACCAGCGCGAGCTGCCACCGCCGCCCGACGAGCTGCTTCTGCCGCTGCAGGCGGTGCTCGCCTGAACCGGCGGGGCTCCGGGGACCGTCGCCCCGGGGACGATCGCCCCGGCAGCAGAGGGCTCGCAATTCTGCCGCGGCATCAGCGTGTAGGCGGTGGTGCCGACCGCAATCGTGCCCATCACCAGCAGCGCGACACGGCCTGAGCGCTTCACCGGCTGCTGCGCGGGCGGCGGTCCGGCCGCCGGCCGGCGCTTGCCGAACTCCTTTTTGGCGGGCTTGTCGGCCATGTCAGTAAATCATGTCAGTAGATCATGCAGGCGGCGTTGAGCAGGCCCGCGGCAAGCGAGGACAGCCCGAGCCAGATCGCGGGCGCCAACTCACCGGCCGCGATCCGGGCCGGCAGGTTCGGCACCGGCACCCTCACCAGAAAGAGCACGATGATCTGCACGATCAGCGCGATGACCGCCCAGATCAGGCAATCCAGCACATTGGCCGAATGCGCGATCGCGCTGACCAGCGGTGCGACGAAGCCGAGCAGGCTGAGGCCGAGTGCGATCGCCGCGGCCGGCTCGTTGTCGCGGATCAGCTGAAATTCGTTGTACGGCGTGATGCGGGTGTAGACGAACAGGTACGTCACGATCGCGATCAGCCCGGTGCAGAAATAGACCAGGAAGGCGGGCAGGCCGGCGAGTGATTGCAGGATCATCGTTCCCCCATCGTGCAGCGATCATTCGTCGGCGGGGGAAGGATAGCGGTTCAACGGCGGCAGGACGATGAGGCCGCGTTCGCATCCCCAAAAACAAAACCCCGCCATTTGCGGCGGGGTCCAGGCTGGGAGGAGAAGCGAGCCCGACGGGCTCGCGTCAGAAACAGGATCAGGCGGGAATGCGCTCTTCGACCTCGTGCGGCTCGCGCAGCACGTAGCCGCGGCCCCACACGGTCTCGATGAAGTTGCGGCCTTCCGAGGCATTCGCGAGCTTCTTGCGGAGCTTGCAGATGAAGACGTCGATGATCTTCAGCTCGGGCTCGTCCATGCCGCCATAGAGGTGGTTGAGGAACATTTCCTTGGTGAGGGTCGTGCCCTTGCGGAGCGAGAGCAGCTCCAGCATCTGGTATTCCTTGCCGGTCAGATGCACGCGCTGGCCGCCGACTTCCACCGTCTTGGTGTCGAGGTTGACGACGAGGTCGCCGGTCTGGATCACCGACTGGGCATGGCCCTTGGAGCGGCGCACGATCGCGTGGATGCGGGCAACCAGCTCGTCCTTGTGGAAGGGCTTGGTCATGTAGTCGTCGGCGCCGACGCCGAGACCCTTGACCTTGTCCTCGATGCCGGCAAGGCCGGAGAGGATCAGAATGGGTGTCTTGATCTTGGAGACCCGGAGCTGCTTGAGCACGTCGTAGCCGGACATGTCGGGCAGGTTGAGGTCGAGAAGGATAATGTCGTAATCGTATAATTTACCGAGATCGACGCCTTCTTCCCCCAAATCGGTCGTGTAGACGTTGAAGCTCTCAGACTTCAACATCAGCTCGATCGACTGCGCGACGGCGCTGTCATCTTCAATCAGCAAAACGCGCATGCCAGTTCCCCATAGTCGCCGCTCCTGGGCGTCAGGTCGGCCGCATTCGCGGCACACAACAAAACGCCTTTGAACAACTGATTCGGATCCTGACAACAGATGGTTAACAAATTCTGATTCTGGAACGCAAGCCCTGTAGATGCAATTTTCGTCGAATCGCCCTAAGGTCTTGTGTGCGAAGCAGCTTTCGTTATTCCCTTGCGTTCAAGTTCCACTTTAAGAGACGGGCCTAACCGACTCCCGCGACTCAGCCTTCTTCTGAAGGGGAGTCACGCTCAGTCACAAAGACAGTGACGCAATGATTAACGATGCGGGTAAACACGAAGTTAAGCGCCGTTCAGAAATATGGCGAAACTTAAGGTATTCGCCACGAAGCCCGGGATTATGAAGGCGATCACCTCATGAAGGCCCTCTTATGAAGGCTCTTGCCGAACAGATCGGCGACATTGACGGCATCAATATTTATGGCCGTGTGGTCGGCGTGCGCGGCCTGATGGTCGAGGTGGCCGGCCCGATCCATGCGATGTCGGTCGGCGCGCGGCTCGTGATCGAGACCGGCGGCAACCGTTCCATCCCCTGCGAGGTGATCGGCTTCTCCGGCAACAATGCCGTCGTGATGCCGTTCGCCGGCCTCGACGGCGTGCGGCGCGGCTGCAAGGCCGTCATCGCCAATGCCGCAAATCAGGTGCGGCCTTGCGCGGCCTGGCTCGGCCGCGTCGTCAATGCGCTGGGGGAGCCGATCGACGGCAAGGGGCCGCTGCCGCAGGGCTCGGCGCCGATGCCGTACCGCAATTCGCCGCCGCCGGCGCACTCGCGCAAGCGCGTCGGCGCGCCGCTCGATCTCGGCGTGCGCGCGATGAACACGTTCCTGACCTGCTGCCGCGGCCAGCGCATGGGCATCTTCGCAGGCTCCGGCGTCGGCAAGTCGGTGCTGCTGTCGATGCTGGCGCGCAACGTCGATGCTGCCGTCAGCGTCATCGGGCTGATCGGCGAACGCGGCCGCGAGGTGCAGGAATTCCTGCAGGACGACCTCGGCGAGGAAGGCCTGGCGCGTTCCGTCGTCGTGGTCGCGACCTCCGACGAGCCGGCGCTGATGCGCCGCCAGGCCGCGTATCTGACGCTCGCGATCGCCGAATATTTTCGCGACGAGGAGCAGGACGTCCTTTGCCTGATGGATTCGGTGACGCGCTTTGCCATGGCCCAGCGCGAGATCGGCCTGTCCGCGGGCGAGCCGCCAACCGCCAAGGGCTACACGCCGACCGTGTTCACCGAGCTGCCGAAGCTTCTGGAGCGCGCCGGTCCGGGCCTGGGGGAGGGCGCCATCACCGCGATCTTCACGGTGCTGGTCGATGGCGACGACCATAACGAGCCGATCGCGGATGCCGTCCGCGGCATCCTCGACGGCCACATCGTGATGCAGCGCTCGATCGCCGAGCGCGGCCGCTACCCCGCCATCAACATCCTCAAATCCGTCTCCCGCACCATGCCGAAATCGGCCGACCCGCAGTTCTGGCCGACCATCCAGAAGGCGCGGGCGGTGATGGCGACCTATGCCGACATGGAGGAATTGATCCGTCTGGGCGCCTACCGCGCCGGCTCCAGCCCCGAGGTCGACGAGGCGATCCGCCTGCACGAGCCGCTGGAGGCGTTCCTGCGCCAGCGCAAGGACGAAAATGCATCGCTGGCGGACGGCTACCGCCAGTTGGCGCAAATCCTCGGCAATTTGGAAACGGAACGCTAACTTTGTCCCGTCATCATCCCATCCCACAGAGTAGCAGAGCCGGTTTTGGCCCCAGTCGGGCCTGTGGGGAGACCGGTGTTGTCCCACGCGCAGCCAAGGGACTTCTGGGGAGTACGAGTCGATGAAGTCACGTGATACCCTCATCCGCCTGAAGAAATTTCAGGTCGACGAGAAGCGCCGCCGGGTCACCCAGATCGAGACCATGATCGCCGATTTCCAGCGGATGTCGACGGATCTTGAACGCGAGATCTCGACCGAGCAGGAGCGCGCCGGGATCAACGATCCCTCGCACTTCGCCTATCCAACCTATGCCAAGGCTGCCATCCAGCGTCGCGAGAACCTGACCCGCTCGGCCGACGAGCTGAAGGGCCAGCTCGACGAAGCCAAGGCCGCGCTGGCCGAAGCCTTCGAGGAGCTGAAGAAGGTCGAGCTCCTCGACGAGCGCGATCAGGCCCGCGAACGCGCCGAGGAAAACGCCCGCGAGCAGGCCGATCTCGACAGCATCGGCCTGATGCGTGCCCGCATGGGCGCCGTCGCCTGAGACGCTAGCCGCCAGACCTGCGAGAATTTGCAGAACCCGGACCCCCTAGGTCCGGGTTTTCGCATGTGCTGTCCACAGAGTGGCGCCGCGCCCCCTTGGTGGTCGGCTTTGTCGCGCGCTATGGTGGCGGAGTGCCAGGGCCTGCGCGGAACGCGACGGGCCGCGCATCGGGGGGCTGAATGCTGACGCCAGCAGAGCTGGTCGGGCTGATTGGGGCGGTAGCGCAGGGCGATCAGGCCGCGTTCGAGCGCCTCTACGTCGCCACGCGCGCGAAACTCTATGGCATCGTGCTCCGTATCTTGCGCCGACAGGATCTCGCAGAGGAGGTCATTCAGGAGACCTACGTCAAGATCTGGAACAGCGCCGGCCAGTTCAATCCCGCTCTCGCGTCGCCGATCACATGGATGGCGTCGATCGCGCGCAACCGCGCCATCGACATCGTGCGCAAGAAGACGGAAGTCTCGATCGAGGAAGAGCCGCAGGCGATGGACGTCGCAAGCGACAGCCCCGATCCGCTGGCGCGGAGGGAGATGACCGAGGAATTGAAGCGGCTGCTGGAATGTATCGGCCGGCTCGAGCCGGACCGTCAGAGGCTCGTGCTTCTCGCCTATTACAACGGCTGGAGTCGCGAGCAATTGGCGGAGAAATTCGCGGCGCCCGTCAACACGGTGAAGACGTGGCTCCGGCGCAGCATGATGGATATTCGCGAATGTCTCGGGCTATGAGATTCGGGCTACGGGAGCTCCTACGGTGAGGGTGGGTCTGGACCGCAATTGATGGCCTATACGGAGGACCATATCGCGCTCGCCGCGGAATATGCGCTCGGTACGCTCGACGCCGGCGAGCGCGCGCAGGTCGAGACCATGATCGCGGTGGACAAGGCGTTCGCCGATGTCGTGCAGGCGTGGGCATTCCGGCTCGGCGTCCTCAACCAGATGGTAGGCTCGATCGAGCCGCGTCCGATCGTGTGGGAGAACATCAGGTCCGAGCTCGCGCGGACGGCCTTTGCGCAGGAGCCGCCAGCGCTGCCGGACGCAGCGCCGCCGCCACCCGTGCCGGAGTTTTCCCCGCCCGACACCCTGCCTCCGCCGGTGCCGTCGGAGACTATGCAGCAACCGGCGCCGCAGCCTCCCGAAGCGGAGCAGCCCGACCCGGCGCGACTTGAATCCGATGCGCTTCCCGATGTCGTGCCGATCTTCATGCCGCAGGTCCACGCGCCGGACCCGGAGGTCGTGCGTGCGCCACCGCCGCCGGTCGCCGACAACAGCAACGTGATCCGGCTCGAGCGCCGCGTGAAGCGCTGGCGCACCATCGCATCCGCCGTCGGTGCGCTCGCGGCCGCGCTGCTCGTGACGCTGTCGCTGCAGATCTTCCAGCCCGAGGCGCTGCCGGGCGGCTTGCGACCGGCGCCGCGCATCCAGACTGTCCAGGTGAAGACACCGGCGCCGCCTCCGGTGTCGTCGCAATATGTCGCGCTGTTGCAGGGCCAGGGCGGAGGTCCCGCCTTCATCCTCACCATCGACGGTGCGACCAAGAATTTTACCGTGCGCAAGGTCGGCGCGACACCGGAGCCCGGCAAGAGTTTCGAGCTCTGGCTGATCTCCGACAAGCTGCCGCGCCCGCGCTCGCTGGGTGTGATCGGCGCCGGCGATTTCACCGCACGACCGGTGCTCGGCTCGTACGATGCCGACGTCGTCAACGGCGCGACCTACGCCGTCACGCTCGAGCAGGCGGGCGGTTCGCCCAACGGCCAGCCGACCTCGGCGCCGGTATTTTCCGGCAAGCTGATCGAAACCGTGCCGCCGTCCCAGCCGCAGGCGCCCGCCAAGAAGTAGACGTCGTAGCCCGGATGGAGCGCAGCGCAATCCGGGACCGCTGCCCCCCCAAAACCGGCGGCGCGAGGGGGGGTCAAACCGCTGAAATCGAGGGCCCCCGCCCACCCCCCGCCGGCAAAAACCCAAAAACCAGACAACGACCCCCC
>NZ_JBVVPL010000001.1:12200-279556 GCF_055807615.1 Bradyrhizobium sp. MV1.5
GCGGGTTATTCCCCCCCCACCCCCCCCCCCCCCCCCCCCCCCCCCCCCCCCCCCCCCCCCCCACCCCCCCCCCCCCCCCCCCCCTCCGCCCCCCCCCCCCCCCCGGCCACCGCTGCCCCGCATTCCGCTGCGCTCCATGCGGGCTACAAGCGCAGAAAGCTGTCGCCACGGTCCGTCCCGCCGTCGTCTTCCGACAAATCCCGCCGAATCCACCCCCGATTTGAACCTCTCCGCGTTTCGCGGCGTCAAATGCCCGGAATTTGCAGTCGGCGCCCCCCAATCATGGTGCCGGAGAGGGGCGAGAAATCAGATGGATGCAGCGAAAACGTCGGGCATCTTCATTCACCAATATGCGGGGCTGCCACACGGCCCGGCCTTCGAACATTGGCGCGAGCGGACTTTCGGAGCCTGCGGCCTGGATATCGGGCCGAGCCGGGGCGACAGCATCGATTGCCGGCTCCAGGTCAGCGTGGTCGATAATATCGCGCTCGCCATTCCCGAAGGCGCCTCCGCGCAATATTCACGCACCCAGAGCCACCTTGCCGACGGTAGCGACGATCTCGTCCTGATCGCGGCGCATGCGGGTCTCGTCCGCGTCGGGCAGAACGGCCATGCCGTGGAGCTTGCGCCCGCGCAGATGGTGCTCGTCGACATGGGCATCACCGGCACCGTCGGCCACACCGAGGAAGATCGCTTCACCACCATCCGCATGCCGCGCCGCGCGCTGCTCGAGATCAATCCGCGCGCCGAGGACAAGCTGTCGCAAGTGCTCTCGGATGGCGCGGTCGCCGAGACGATCTTCCGCTACCACTCCCTTGCGGCCCATCACGCGCCGCATCTCGACGCCGTCGGCCAGCGCCTCACCGCGCAGCACATGGTCGATCTCGTCGGCCTCCTGCTCGGCACCGACGCCGAGCATGCGAGTCTTGCGCGCGGGCGAGGTCATGCGGCGGCCCGTCTCGATCTCATGCGCGCCGACGTGATGGCTGCGCTTGGCCGCAACGATCTCTGCCTGTCCGAGATTGCCACGCGCTCCGGCCTCAGCCCGCGCCAGGCACAGCGCCTGTTCGAGCAGGCCGGAACGACCTTCACCGAATTCGTGCTGGAGCAGCGCCTGCTGCAGGCGCGCAAGCTGCTCAGCGATCCCCGTGCCAGGACCCGCAAGATCAGCGACATCGCGCATTCGTCGGGCTTCTCCGATCTGTCCTATTTCAACCGCGCCTTCCGCAAGCGCTTTGCCGCGACGCCGTCGGAACTGCGCGAGGCCTGAGCCGCGCCGAGAATTTGTGCGGCGCGCCGCTGCCACCGCAGTTGGTCCGCCCGCAGGGCAATCGCATATGGTATTTTGGGAGTTCTGAACGCGCGCCTCGTCCTTCGAGACGACCGCTTCGCGGTCTCCTCAGGATGAGGCTAAGCTGCATCGGTGCCCGTTAAAACTGCTGCCGCACGCTCGGTCCTCATCCTGAGGGCCCGCCAACGGCGGGCGTCTCGAAGGATGGCCTCAGAGACCCATATGCGATTGCCCTAGGTCCGCCCGGCCGGATGAGCTACAGTCTGCGCGGTCAGACGGCTTGACCGTTCGTCGCTTCGTCGTCGCTCTCTTGGGAAATGCAGTCAACGGACATGGCGCGTATCGTCGTGCTCGGCGCCGGATTTGCTGGTCTGTGGGCGGCCATCGGTGCCGCACGCAAGCGCGAGGAGATCGGCGCGGCCGGCCGTGACATCGAGATTCGTGTCGTCGATCGCAATCCCTATCACAACATCCGCGTCCGCAATTACGAGGCCGATCTCGGCGAGGTCGCGCTTCCGCTTTCGCAACTGCTCGATCCGATCGGCGTCAGTCACGGGATCGGCGAGGTCGAGGCCATCGATCCGGTACGTCGCGAGATTTCGCTGGTCAGGGGTGGCGGCGACGAGACGCTGGCTTATGACCGGCTGGTGCTGGCGCTCGGCAGCGAAGTGATGCGTCCGGACATTCCCGGCCTTGCCGAGCATGTTTTCGATGTCGACACTTATGCAGCAGCGCTCCGCCTCGAGGATCATCTCAATTCGCTCGGACGCAGCGCGCCTTCGCCGGGGCGTTCGACGATCGTCGTGGTCGGCGCCGGCTTCACCGGCATCGAGGTCGCGGCCGAGATGCCCGACAGGCTGGCGCGCGCCGGCATCACCGGCAGTCGCCGCGTCCTCCTGGTCGATCCCAATCCTGCGGTGGGCGCCACGATCGGCGCGCATGCGCGTCCCGTCATCGATGCGGCGTTGGCCTCGCTCGACGTCGAGACACGGCTTGGCGTGCGCGTCGTCTCCGTCGAGGCCGCCGGCCTGGGCCTGAGCTCGGGCGAGTTCATTCCGACGCGGACGGTGATCTGGTGTGCCGGGATGCGCGCGAGCCCCTTGGCCGCGAGCTTCCCGGACGCACGCGATCGCCTTGGGCGCCTTCTCGTCGATCCCCTGATGCGGGTTGCGGATGTCGGCGGTGTGTTCGCGGCCGGCGACGTCGCCTCGAGCGTGGTCGACGGCTTGCATCCGACCGTGATGTCCTGCCAGTTCGCGCGTCCCATGGGCCGCTTCGCCGGCCACAATGTGGTCGCCGATCTCGCGGGACTGCCGATGCTGCCGCTGCGGATCGACTGGTACGTGACCGTGCTCGATCTCGGCGGCTGGGGCGCGCTCTATACGGAAGGGTGGGACCGCGACGTCCGCGCCACCGGCGCCGCCGCGAAGGCAACCAAGCAGACCATCAACCGCAAGCGCATCTATCCGCCGCTGTCGGGGCGCAAGGACGAACTGTTCGCCGCAGCCGCGCCGACGGTGCAGGGGCCGCCGCCGACGTATGGCGCGCCGCGTGTTTGAGCTGACCCTGCACCCATGAGCCGGGCGAAGGAAGCAAAGGAAGGCAATGCCCGCCGAGGCTTTGACCCGACGCCGGCTGAGCCGTTGGGAACGGCATCACTGCAATCTCCTGGTCAGGACCTCCACGAAGCCGATAGAATGCTCTTTACATCTCGGGGGTGGACATGCGGCGGCGCGAGCTTCTTGCTATACTAGGCGCGACGGTAGCCTTACCTCTTGTGGCGCGTGCCCAGCCGGACTTGCCGATCGTCGCCGTGCTGGTGCCGGGACCTGCAAAAAACGCTGAAGATCGGATTGTGGCTATCCGTCAGGGCATGCGGGAGGCTGGCCTTACCGAGGGCATCAACTTCACCTTTGCTTGGCGCTACGCGGACGGTGTCTTCGACCGGTTGCCCGCCCTTGCGCTTGAACTCGCTGCTCTCAAGCCGCGCGTCATCATTGCTTCGGCTGCCGCCGCGCCGGTCGCGCACAAGATGCTGCCCGACCTGCCCTTGGTCTTCACATCCTATGCCGCAGATCCCATCAAAGCAGGATTCGCCGAAAGCTATGTGCACCCGGGCGGCCATGCGACCGGCAATGTGATGAGTGCGGTTGGCGGCGAGCAGGCACTTACCGGCAAGCGCTTCAATCTGTTCAAGGAGCTGGTGCCGGACCTGAAGGCGCTCGGTTTTATCGGTTCGTCGTCTCTTCTGGCCACAATCGAGCTGAACGCATTGCAAAGCGTCGCTGGTCAACTCGCCTTTTCGGTTGTTCGACATGAAGTTCGTGGGCTCGATGACGTCGAGGCCGCGGTTTCGGCGAGCATGCGAGATGGCGTTGATGCCCTCTATGTGTCCGGCGAGCCGCTGCTCTACAACAACATGCGCCGCGTCTTGCCCCTGGTGATGGCGCCGGGAAAACCGACGGTCGGCACTTATCCGGAATGGGGCCGCGCCGGGCTTCTGATGTCCTATTCGGCCGATCTGATCGACGACTTCCGCCGCGCCGGCATCTATGCCGCAAAGATCCTCGGCGGCGAAAAGCCTGCGAACCTGCCGATCGAGCAGGCCAGCAAGTTTGTGCTCGTCCTCAATCTCAAGACGGCCAAGGCTCTGGGCGTCACGGCGCCGGACCGCCTCCTGGCGGTGGCCGATGAGGTGATCGAGTCATGAAGGCACGGCCCTCCATTGCAAAGGCATGATAGCCTCATACAAGCGCTAGCGTTGCCCGCCGGGCAAAACACCCAAGCTGCCGGTCAACCCGCACCGCCCAAAATATTCCACTTTCCCGAAATTCGGAATTGCGTATATTCCGCCTCACTCCGGCCCAAGGAAGAGGGGCGTATCGCGATCGTCACGAACGCGGGCCGGACGGCGGTGGACGTTGGTCACATCGGCGCGAAGGACTTCGCAGGGCGGGCAACCGTGAGCGAAGGCGTCGCGCACACGACCGGTGTGATCGGCGTACGGCAAAATCGTGTGGTCCTGGCGCCCGGGGTCTGTGCGCCAAGTGTTGCGGTGATGTGGGTTGCCCAACCGGGCACGCGCGTCAGCCATCCGCAAGGCGACGGGGGCAATAGTGCATCGCTCCCCGGGGAGATCACGACATAAGCCGTAAAGCCACTGCGCAGGGAAGGCCGGATGTTTTGGCTTCACCTGTATGCCGCTGTGCAGATTTTTTATTGCAACTTCGCACAGTGGACCGCGGGTGCCAGCCGGCACCCGGTCTTCCCTGCGCCCTCTTTCAATCGAGGGTGAGGCGACCAAGCAAAGCTCGGGCGAAACTAGTCGCGAGGATGCGAAGGTGTGTCTACAAGTGAGATGTGAATCTAAGAGCGACGTTCTTGCCTACACTCCGTCATTGCGAGCGCAGCGAAGCAATCCAGCCTGTCTCTTTGGAGGGATTCTGGATTGCTTCGCTGCGCTCGCAATGACGATGTTGAAGCAGGTGTGCCTGAAAACTCAGTCTCGTGCCCCGGACGCAGCGCGTCACGAAGTGATGCGCTGCAGAGCCGGGGCCCATGTGTCAGCGGGCGGCGTGGCTTGCTGGTCCCCGCTCTGCGCAGCAACGCGGAGAGTGTCGCAGCGCGTCCGGGACACGAGAGGAAAGTATCGCGCGACATACCCCAGACATGAGAAAGCGCCCGTGGGGGGCGGGCGCTTTCTGTAGTCGACTTGGGGTTGGGGTCGTCTACATATCCACGTGGCGACTTTGGGGGGCTGATAAAGAGCCGCGTGAATTCCTGAAACTCAAATCTCCTTAGCGAACGAGGGAAACGTTCGAGCTGGTGATGGCGATCGGCTTGCCCGCCTTCATGACGCGAGCGGTCTGGGTCAGGCCTTCGTCTGAACTCGTACGCGCGGTGATCCCGAGACCCGCCACCGCGATGCCGGCAACGAGCGCGACAACCACGATCTTGAGGTGGGTCGAGCGATCTGCGCTGTAAATCGAGTGGTTCATGGAAGGCTCCTGCCGCCATCTACCCGAAGTAGTCGCCTGCGTGTTTGGGCAGGTTCATGCTTCCGGTGCCCAACAACCTAGTATTGGGGGGATTCGTTCCCAAGAGGCGATCACAAGAGCGTGACAGGACGTGAGAAGCCGCGATCAAAAACGGCCCTGGATCGTGCAATTTGGCAATTATTTCAAAGCTGTAATGTGCCTGTCTGGCGCCTTGCCGGCCGTTGATCGGCAAGGCGCCAAAAGCTGAAAAACCATTTGCCTGTGGCCGAAAAACACACGGCTTCTTAAGGCAAATCAGATGCTTCCGACCGTTTTCAACCTCGCCCTGGGGTGGATTTCAGCCTGCGACAGCACGGTCGTCTGGGCCCGGAACCGCTCGACCAGGGAACGCACGAAGGGACGAATTGCCGCAGAGGTGACCAGTACCGGGGCCTCGCCTTCGCGGGCGGCGCGCTCGAAGGCCTCGCGCACGCCGGTCATGAATTCCGACAGCTTCGAGGGCTGCATCGCCAGGCTGCGCTCTTCGCCCTGGCCGATAATGGATTCGGCGAAGGCTTGTTCCCACCGCGCCGACAGCGCGATCAGCGGCAGGTAGCCGCTGTAGGAGGTGTTCTGCGCACAGATCTGCCGCGCCAGGCGGGCGCGGACGTGCTCGACCATGGTGGCGGGATTGCGCGAGAAGGCGAGCGAGTCGGCGATGCCTTCCAGAATGGTCGAGAGGTCGCGGATCGAGATGCGCTCGGCGAGCAGCAGCTGCAGCACGCGCTGGATGCCGGAGACCGTGACCTGTCCGGGCACGATGTCCTTGACCAGCTCGCCCTGCTCCTTCGGCAGCTCCTTGAGCAGCTTCTGCACCTCGCCATAGGAGAGCAGGTCCGACATGTTGGCCTTGAGCAGCTCGGTGAGGTGGGTCGAGAGCACGGTCGCGGCGTCGACGACGGTGTAGCCCTTGAGCGAGGCCTCCTCCTTGAGGCTGGCATCGACCCAGGTCGCGGGCAGGCCGAAGGTCGGCTCGGTGGTGTGGATACCGGGCACCTGCACCTGGCTGCCGCCGGGGTCCATGACCATGAACTGGCTCGGCCAGATCTTGCCGGTGCCGGCGTCGACCTCCTTGATCTTGATGATGTAGGTGTTGGCTTCGAGCTGGACGTTGTCGAGGATGCGCACGGCGGGCATCACGAAACCCATCTCGATCGCGAGCGAGCGGCGCAGCGCCTTGATCTGCTCGGTCAGGCGATCGGTGCCGTCGGGGCCGTTGACCAGCGGCAGCAGGGCATAGCCGAGCTCGATCTTGAGGTCGTCGATCTTCAGCGCCGCGGAGATCGGCTCCTCCGCCGCAGCGGAGCCGGCTGCGCCCGGCGTTCCCGGCGCGGGTGCGGTCTTCGCAACTTCCTCAGCCCTGGCAGTTGCCCGGTTGCGGTTGCGGGCGTGCCAGGCGAGCGCGCCGGCGCCGGAGCCGAGCGCCAGGAAGGGAAGGGTCGGGATGCCCGGCAGGGCCGCCAGCACCAGCATGACCGCCGCGGACATCGCGAGCGCCTGCGGATAGCCGGAGAACTGCTTCATCAGCGCCTTGTCGGCGGCGCCGGACACGCCGGCCTTGGAGACGAGCAGGCCGGCCGCGGTCGAAACGATCAGCGCCGGCACCTGGGTGACGAGGCCGTCACCGACGGTCAGCAGCGTGTAGCTGCGGCCGGCGTCGGCAAAGGACAGGCCCTGCTGCGCCACGCCGATGATCATGCCGCCGACGACGTTGATGAAGACGATCAGAAGGCCGGCGATGGCGTCGCCGCGGACGAATTTGGAGGCACCGTCCATGGCGCCGAAGAAGCCGCTCTCGTCCTCCAGATCCTTGCGCCGCTGCTTGGCGACCGTCTCGTCGATCAGTCCGGCGGAGAGGTCGGCGTCGATCGCCATCTGCTTGCCTGGCATGGCGTCGAGGTGGAAGCGAGCGGCGACTTCGGCGATACGGCCCGAACCCTTGGTGATGACGACGAAGTTGACGATGATCAGGATGGCGAAGACGATGATGCCGATGACGAAATTGCCGCCCATCACGAAGCTGCCGAAGGCCTCGATGACGTGACCGGCGGCGTCCGTGCCCTCGTGCCCGTGCGACAGGATCAGGCGGGTCGAGGCCATGTTGAGCGACAGCCGCAGCATGGTCGAGATCAGCAGGACGGTCGGGAAAGCGGAGAATTCCAGCGGCGCCTGGATGAACAGCGAGGTCATCAGGATCAGGATCGAGAGCGTGATCGAAATCGCCAGGAACAAGTCCAGCACGATCGCGGGCAGCGGAAGGATCAGCACCACCAGAATGGTGAGGACGCCGAGCGCCAGGGCGATATCGCCGCGCTTGAGGATGTTGCCGATCTCGGCAAGGGTGGGGAAACCGGCGTTCGTGCCGCCTACGCCCTGTCCCGCGGTGACGTCGACCATGGTAGCTGCCCCTCCGCGCGACTGCCGTCCGCGCGCCCCAAACGTCTGCGCGGCGGCCGAAGGGCCGCCGTTCCGAAAGTGAGGCACCGCACTGGCGTCCACAGGGCACTCCCCGTTCTACGCGGCTGACGACACTCGACTCCACTGGGCAATTCTTGCCGGGTGTATGGTTAGCAAAGGGTTAATAAAGGGTGCGGCATGGGGGCTGACCGCGGTATTTGGGGGCTCTCAGGCCGTCATTACGGGGCGCGCGAAGCGCGAGCCCGGAATGACCGAGATGACCTACTTCGCCTTCTCTATCCGGGTCACCGTATAGCCCGAAGCAGCCTCCTCGGCTTCGAAAGTCACCTTGTCGCCGACCTTCACCTGCTTGAGCACGGCCGGGTCCTTGACGCGGTAGACCATGGTCATGGGTTCATCCATGCCGAGGTTTTTCGCGGGTCCGTGCTTGAGCGTGATCTTGCCAGCGCCCTCGTCGATCTTCTTGACCTCGCCACTGATCGCGGCGCCCTGGGCCGCCAGGGCACCTGTGGCAAGGCCGACGGCCAGCGACAGCGCGGCGGCGATACGGATGATGCGGTTCATGGGGACCTCCCTTGCGTTACTTCACGGTGACGTGGCCGACCATGCCGTAGTCGCGGTGGTCGGGAATCAGGCAGGAAAATTCGAACGTGCCGGCCTTGCTGAACTTCCAGAGGATCTCGGCTGTCTTGCTCGGCGCGAGCCTGACACCGTTCGGATCGTCGTGCTCCATGTGCGGATGCTTCTTCATCTCCACTGCATGCGCGAGATTCTCTTTGGTGGTGGCGAGCAGGAATTCATGGTCCTCCTTGCCGACATTGCGCAGCACGAAGCGGATCTGCTCGCCGCGTTTGACCTCGATCCTGGCGGGGGCGTAGTCCATCTCGTTCAGCAGGATCTCGATCGTGCGCGCGGATTTTTTGGGATCGCCGGGCTCGCCGGCCGAAAAGGTGCCGTGCCCGTTCTGGTCGTGGGCAAAGGCCGGCGCGGCCAAAAGCGCGGCCAGCGCGAGACCGAGCTTGATCGTCGTCTTCATTGGTATCTCCAGTTGGTGGTGGTTCATCGAAACGCTCACATCTTCATGTTCTTCATCGGCGGCCCGCCTGGTTGTTGCCGCACTGGCTCCGGGGCCGGCGGCGTGACTTCGTAGGCGACGGTGTCTTGCGGGAACTGGTAGGGGCCGGGATCGCGATAGTCGTCGCGCGCGAGGCCTTCGCGGATCTTCATCACCGTGAACATGCCGCCCATCTCGATCGGGCCGAACTGACCGGTGCCGGTCATCATCGGCAGCGTGTTGTCGGGCGCCGGCATCTCCATGTTGCCCATCGCCATGCCGGTCGAGCCCATCGCCATGCCGTCAGGCGCGAGCTTGCCGACGGCCCTGGCGAGATCCTTGCGCGACACCCCGATCATGTTGCGCATGTCGTGTCCCATCGCGTTCATGGTGTGATGCGACTTGTGGCAGTGGAACGCCCAGTCGCCGGGGTTGTCGGCGAGCATGTCGAACACCCTGACAGCACCGACCGGTACGTCCGTCGTCGTCTCCGGATATTGCGCGCTCTCCGGAATCCAGCCGCCGTCGGTGCAGGTCACCGCAAAGCTGTGGCCGTGCAAATGGATCGGATGGTTGGTCATGCTGAGATTGCCGATGCGCACGCGCACCTTGTCGCCGAGCCTGACCGGCAGCGGATCGATGCCGGGAAACACCCGCGCATTCCAGGTCCACATGTTGAAGTCGGTCATCTCGTTGACCTTCGGCAGATAAGTGCCGGGATCGACGCGATAGGTGCTCATGACGAAGACGAAGTCGCGGTCGACCGGGCGAAAGCTCGGGTCGCGCGGATGCACGACGACCATGCCCATCATGCCCATCGCCATCTGCACCATCTCGTCGGAATGCGGGTGGTACATGAAGGTCCCGCTCTTCCTCATCTCGAACTCGTAGACGAAGGTTTTTCCCGGCTGGATGTGCGGCTGGGTCAGTCCGCCGACACCGTCCATGCCGCTGGGAATGATCATGCCGTGCCAGTGCACGGTGGTGTATTCGGGCAGCCTGTTGGTCACGAAGATGCGGACCTTGTCGCCCTCGACGGCCTCGATCGTCGGGCCCGGCGACTGGCCGTTATAGCCCCACAGATTCACCTTCATGCCCTCGGCGAATTCGCGCACCACGGGCTCGGCAACGAGATGGAATTCCTTCCATTCGCCATTCATCCGGAACGGCAGCGACCAGCCGTTCAGCGTGACGACGGGGTGATAGTCCGGCCCGCTGACGGGGTGCAGCGGCGGCTGCATCACCACCTTGTCCATGTGCGGGCCTTCCGGAATGGAGGCTGCCTGCGCGCGGCCGCTGACGACGGATGCGCCGGCGAGCGCCGCGCTACCCAAAAATCCTCGGCGGGAATACATGTTGGCCCCCATGTCAGTGACCGCCATCGGCAGGCGCTGCCGCGGCGATGGTGGTTGAATTGTCGCCGTCAGCAGGCGCGCCGCCGCCATTGACGGCGGTCTGCAAGTCGGACTGGGCGAGGAAGAATTTTTGCCTGGCGTCGATCGCGCCGCGCAGCGAGGCCAGGCGCTGCCGCGCCTCGGTGAGCAGCGCGAAGATATCGACCTGCATGCTGGAGAAGCGGAGCTGCATCTCCTCGGTGATGATTTTTCGCAAGGGGATGATCTCGCGCTGATAGTGACTGGCGATGTCGTAGCCGGAGCGATAGATCCGGTAAGCATCGCGCGCCTCGGAGCGTACATTCACGGCGCGCTCGGTCAGCCGATTGAAGGCGAAATTGTAGGTCTCCGCCGCCTGCCGCACCCGCACCTCGCCGCCGTCGAAGATCGGGATCTGGAACTGGACGTCGAAGCCGCGCTCGCGGAACGGCGCGCCTTCCGGATCCCGGGTGCGGCGGGAGATGCCGGCGAGATCGAGCAGTGTCACGAAGCGCGTCGCCTCGGTGAGGTTCAGCGACTTCGCCAGCGCGGTCAGCTCGAGCCGCGCGATCTGAAGGTCGATGCGATGGGCGACCGCGTCGGCTTCGATCGACGGCAAAGCCTGCGGCCGGCGCGGCAGCGGCGGCAGCTGGTTGGGCAGGCGGAAGTCGAGGCCGCCGTCCCACAGCCCCATTAGGCGCGCCAGCTTTTCGCGCGCGCTCGTCGCCGTCTGTCGCGCGGTGGCGAGGTCGGCGGTGGTCTCGGCGTAAAACACCTGCTCTCGGGCCTGATCGAGCTTGTTGATCGAGCCGGTTTCGCCGAGCTTGACCGCGAGCTGCGCGGTCGATTCCGCCGTCGCCTTCGCATCCGTCAGCAACGCCGCCATCTCGTTGCCGCCAACGGCGCGCCAATAAGCGCGGCGGACGTCGGCAGCAAGCCGCAACGTCGCCAGGCTAGCTCGCAATTGCGCCTGGCGAAAACGATCGCGGGCGATGTCCGAGCGGAACGGCAGGGTGGCGAGCGCGAGGATGTCGCCGACAATTTGACGCTCGATTTCGCTGGCGCCGTTGCCCGAGATCCGCGAGACCGAGAACACGGGATTGGGCGGCAGGCTCTGCTCGACGAGATCGGCCTCGGCCAGCGCCAGCTCGTTATAGGCGGCCTGAAGCCCCTTGTTGTTGAGCAGTGCGATCTGCACTGCGGCCTCGACGCTGAGTGTTCGCGAGAGCAGCTGGCGAACGCGCGCGCCGACCGCGCCGGCTCCCTCGGCCGTTCGCACGAAGGCGACGTCCTTGTTGATGGCCTGGCTCGTCAACTCCGAGACGGCATTCATCCCGCTGTCAGGCGAGAAGGCGGCGCAGCCGGCAAGTCCGGGCGCGCAAAGGCCGAGCGAGGCAAGAACGAGCAGGCTTGGCGCGAGACAGTGTGTCATGGCGCGCTCCTACCGGTTTTGCTTGGGTTGCGGCGCGACTCTCTCGTTGCGCTCGCGCCATGGTGCGGGCGTTGCTGGCCGCAGGCTGGTGTAGGGCGCAATCGTCGAACGATAGCTGGCGCGCGCGACCTTGGCCGCGGGATCGGCAGGATCAGCGCCGGGGACTTGTGTCGTTGCCGGCATGCAGCCGGACAACCCCAATGCCGTCGCGGCCAGCAGCGGCCAAATGAATCGAAAGTGTCGTCCCCGCGCTGTGGATGCAGCGGCGGACTTCGCCCCGGAAAGCGTAAGCATGAGTCATCCCTGATCTGTCTGGAGACCACAGGTTCGCGCGCGCGGATGCGCGCTCGGCCTGACGTCGTCGCGCGTCAGATCAGGCGATGGGAGGGCGGTAGAGCAGGGGCCGCGCCGCGCTGTGCAGGCTGGCCACGATCTCGGGCGAGCAGGCGGAAACCGGCTGAAGCGGCTTTGCGACGCTGGGCAGGTCGGCCGGCAACGCGCTCACACACATCATCGCGCAGCACGGTCCCGGCGTACCCTTGCCGTCGTGATGATGCGGCGCGGGCGCGTCCTGCGCGGCGGTCTGGTGATGCGCATGCGGCCCGGCGTGGTCATGCGAGGCGCCGTCATGCGTGTGGCCGGCCTGCATCTGGTGATGCACCGGCACGAGGTCCGCGAGGAGCGCGTCGTCGAGGCACGGTGCTGGAGCGCTACCCCAGGCGAGGCTTGCGGCCGGCGCGAGCACGCAGAACAGATAGGCAAGGGCAATGAGGCGCCCCACCCTGATCCGCATCGATCGTGTCAATCGCAGCAACATTCCGCCGACATGCGCTCCGCGCGGCCATGTTGCACACGCTGATTGCAAATTAATGGCAAACCGCGCGTTCGCCAAGCTCCTTCTTACCGCAGTGCACCGTGCATGCCCAATATCGCGCCACAATGCTTGACCCTGTGGCGATCCGCGGGCCATGGTCCCGCCCGTGCACGCGCCAAATCAATCAGGACAGACACCTGAAGCATTCACGCCTGATTCGCGTCAGGCCTGGATGCGCCTCGTCATTGCGCTTCTGATCGGCTCGATCGGCGGCGTCGGCATGTGGGCGATCGTCGTCATGATTCCCGCGGTGCAGGCCGAATTCTCGGCGACGCGCGGCGCGGTGTCGCTGGCTTTCACCCTAATGATGTTCGGCTTCGGGCTTGGCGGCGTCATCGCCGGCAGGATCACCGACCGGTTCGGCATTGTGGCGGCGATGGCGATCAGCATCGCCTTCCTCGGCATCGCCAACGTGCTGGCGGGTCTGTCAGTCCAGCTCTGGCAGTTCGTGGCGGCCTATTTCCTGATCGGGCTCGGCACCTCGGCGACCTTCGCGCCGCTGATGGCGGAAGCCTCGCACTGGTTCGAGCGTTATCGCGGGCTGGCCGTGACAATCGTCGCGAGCGGCAATTATGTCGCCGGCACGATGTGGCCGCCGCTCGTGAGCACGGGCATGCAGACGATCGGCTGGCGTTACACGCATATCGGCATCGGCCTCGTCTGCGTGAGCCTGATGACCATCCTGGTGCTGGTCCTGCGCGCGCAGATGGGCCACGACAACGTTCACGATCATGCCAATGCAGCGCCGCCGCGGGTCGACCTCAAGCTCTCGACCAACACGTTGACGGTGCTGCTCTCGATCGCCAGCATTTCCTGCTGCGTTGCCATGGCAATGCCGCAGGTGCATATCGTCGCCTATTGCGGCGATCTCGGATATGGCGTGGCGCGCGGCGCCGAGATGCTGTCGCTGATGATGGCCTGCGGCATCGTCAGCCGGATCGGCTCGGGCTATCTCGCCGACAAGATCGGCGGCATCCCCACACTGCTGATCGGTGCGCTGGCGCAAGGCTTTGCACTTGTATTCTACCTGTTCTTCGACAGCCTGACCTCGCTGTATTTGATCTCCGCGATGTTCGGCCTGTTCCAGGGCGGCATCGTGCCGAGCTATGCCATCATCGTGCGCGAAGCGATGCCGGCGAGCGAAGCCGCAACTCGGGTCGGCATCGTGATCTTCGCCTCCGTGTTCGGCATGTCCTTCGGCGGCTGGGTGTCCGGCGTCATCTTCGATGCGACGGGCTCCTATGCCGCGGCGTTCGCGAACGGCGTGGCGTGGAACGCGCTCAATATCGGCATCGTCTTGACGCTGCTGATCCGCTCGCGGATGAATGCCGTCAGGACCGGTCCGGGCTTTGCGACCTAGACTGCCTGCCCCGCCTTCAGCAACGAACAACCCGTGATCTTGTAGCTGCCATCCGCCTGCTGCTCGAGCGTGTAGAGCGCTTCCCAGGCCTCGCCATTGGCATCGATGATATGGACGTGCTGGGCAATCCGGCTGCCCTCGCTCTTGCTGTCGCCGAATTCAAAGCTCTTGTGCCGGTAGACCGGCGGGTAGCCGTTTTGCACCATGGACATGAAGATGTCAGGCGCAGGGAAGATCTCTTGGATCGCCGGCGCGGCGTAGGAATAGGCCGCGCGCGCGTCGTCGCGGCCGAATGCCTGCTCCTGGGCGCGGATGATATCCTGTGCCGTCGCGACATCGTCGGCGCGCGCTGAGATGGGGCCGAAGGCGACACTGAGAAAGACCAGCAAGGCGGCGATGCGCATGACAGGCTCCGCGTTGAAATCCCGGCGGTGCCGATCCTAGCACATCTCTCGGGCTATCGCTTCCGCTTTGCAGCCGGCTTCGCGGACTTGGCGGCCGCGCGGACCCTGGCTTTCATGACAGGCTGCACCCGCAGCCCGTCAACGAACACGTCGAGCATTCGCAGCACCGAGGATTGCCAGCCGGGCTGGTCGTGCATGTAGCACATGCCGAAGAACGCGCGCAGCAAGTCCTCGGGACTGACGTCTGCCCGCATCGCGCCGGCCGCGGCTGCGCGATCGAGCAGCGAGCCGATCGCCTTGGTCAGGCGCTCAAAGGAAAAGGCATGCAACTCCGACCCGCTCTGCACCGCGAGTGCCAAGGCTGCCACCATGCCCTTCTTGGTAGCAACGAATTCGACCCCCGAGCGGAGCCATCGCCTGAGCGCGTCGACGGGATCCCCGTTCTTCAAATGCTCGGCGAGCTCGCTGAGCTGCTCGACCTCGCGCCGGTACACCGCCTCGAACAAATCCTCGCGGGTCGGAAAATGCCGATAGAGCGTGCCGATGCCGACGCCGGCGCGTTTTGCCACGGCTTCCAGGCTCGCCTCCGGACCACCCGCGTTGAACACGGCCTTGGCCGCCTCGAGCACGCGCTCGCGATTGCGCACGGCATCGGCGCGGGGCTTCCGGGTCTGGTCGGTGTGCTCGTCCATCCACGCAATGTAGATCACGAATTGGTTAGATTGAACCCTTACGGGGCTGCATCGCGTTGATGCGCACGGGCTTTTGACGAATTCCAAATATTTCCCGCCGGCTCTTGTTAAGCGGAGGCTGCCTCCGTATCTTCGCTGAAGACGTTGGCCCGGATGATGTTCGGGCGGCGCATGTCGACGGCGGCCACGGCGGTGGCGCGCTGCGCGACGACTCATGTCCATATCTGATCGGAGCCTTGTATGAACCACTCCATCAGCCTCACCGTGAACGGTGCGCGGCGCGATTTCGTCCTCGACGATCCGCGCGTCACGCTGCTCGATCTCTTGCGTGAGCGCCTCCATCTGACCGGAACCAAGAAGGGATGCGACCGCGGCCAATGCGGCGCCTGCACCATTCTCGTCGACGGCAAGCGCATCAATTCCTGCCTCGCGCTGGCCATCAGTCATGACGGCGCCGACATTCTCACCATCGAGGGCGTGGCGCGGGGCGACCAGCTTCACCCGGTGCAGGCCGCCTTCATCGCCCATGACGGCTTTCAGTGCGGCTTCTGCACGCCCGGCCAGATCATGAGCGCCATCGGCATGATGAGCGAGGCACAGGCCGGCAACGATCCCGAGCGCATTCGCGAATGCATGAGCGGCAATCTCTGCCGCTGCGGCGCCTATGCCGGCATCGTCGATGCCGTGCTCGACGCGCAGGCCGACATGGACGAATCCAATCAGAGGCGCACCGCATGAAGCAATTTGATTATGTCAGGCCCGCCACGGTCGCCGAGGCCGTCGCGGCCGCCGCGCAGCCGGGCGCGGTCTATCTCGCCGCCGGCACCAATCTGCTCGATCTGATGAAGGGCGGCGTCAGCCGTCCGGATCGTCTGGTCGATGTCAGCCATCTCGACGGGCTCGATCGCATCGAGCGCCTCGCCGAGGGTGGGATGCGTATCGGCGCACTGGTGAGCAACGCCGATCTCGCGCATGACGCCGACTTTGCCAAGTCCTACCCGGCCGTCGCCGAAGCGCTGCTCTCCGGCGCATCGGCGCAACTGCGCAACGCCGCGACCGTCGGCGGCAATCTGCTGCAACGGACGCGCTGTGCGTATTTCTACGACACCGCCAGCCGCTGCAACAAGCGCGAGGCCGGCAGCGGCTGCGACGCGCGTGAGGGCGAGAACCGCACCCACGCCGTGCTCGGCTGGAGCGAAAACTGCATCGCAACGCATCCGTCCGACTTCTGCGTGCCACTGGTCGCGCTCGACGCCATCGTCGAGATCGAGGGCAGGAACGGGCGGCGCGAGATCGCGCTCGACGAGCTGCATCGCCTGCCCGGCGAGACCCCCGAGCGTGAATCGGCGCTCGAACCGGGAGATCTCATCGTCGCGGTGCGCCTGCCGTCCGCTGCGCGCGGCTTTGCTGCTCATGCGCGTTATCTCAAGGTCCGCGATCGAACGTCCTATGCGTTTGCCGTCGTCTCGGCTGCGGCTGCGCTCCGGATCGAGAACGGCAAGATCGCGGAGGTGCGGCTTGCGCTCGGCGGTGTCGCCGCAAAGCCCTGGCGCGCTCGCGCTGCGGAGGACATGCTCAGGAACGTCGCGCCCGCGGTGGACGCTTTCCAGGAAGCCGCCTCGCGCGCGCTCGCCGACGCAAAACCGTCCGGCGACAACGCCTTCAAGATCGAGCTCGCGCGCCGCATCGTCGTGCGCGCGCTGAGCCTCGCCGCCGCCGGTACGCCCGCGCGCATCCCCGCGCTGCCGGCCTCTCCCTTTGCCTCGACCTCCGGAGCCATTCATGCCCGAGCTTAATCTCACCAGCGCGCCCGCTCATCTGCGCCACGGCTCGAACATCGGCCAGCCGCTGACCCGCCGCGACGGCGTGCTCAAGGTCAAAGGCCAGGCGACCTATGCCGCCGACAATCATCCGCCCGGCATGCTGTTTGCGGTGATGGCCGCCGCCAGCATTTCGCGCGGTCGCGTGACCTCGCTCGATGTCGCGGCTGCCAAGCGCCATCCCGGCGTCGTCGATGTCATGACGTCGGACCACAAGCCTGAACTCGCGATCGACCCCGAGATCAAGACCAATCCATTCGTGTTCCGGATGGAGGTGTTGCAGAGCAATGAGGTCCGCTACGCAAACCAGCCGATCGCCGTCGTGATCGCCGAGACGCTGGAAGCGGCGACGGAAGGCGCGGCGCTGCTGGCACCGCGCTACGAAACGCTGCCCGCGCTCGTCGGCCTCGATGCGGGTGAAAGCTTCGTGCCGCCGGTCGTCGGCGTCGGCAACCCCACGGAAAATCACCGAGGCGATGTCGAGGCGGGGCTCGCGTCTGCCGAGAAGCGGATCGACGCGATCTACGAAACGCCGCCGCAATATCACAACGCAATGGAGCCGCATGCGATCGTGGCTGCCTGGGACGGCGACAATCTGCAGATCGACATGCCGACCCAGGGCCTCATGCTGTCGCTGGCGCGCGTTGCCGAATTGTTCGGCATCGCGCACGACAAGATCCACATCCGCAGTCCGTTCCTCGGCGGCGGGTTCGGCTCGAAGGGGCTCATGGCCGGTCCTCCGGTGCTCGGCATCATGGCGGCAAAGCTCGTCGGCAAACCGGTCAAGCTGGTGCTGCGCCGTGAGCAGATGTACGGGCCGGTCGGTCATCGCGCGCCGACGCGGCAGCGGCTGCGCATCGGCACCGACCGCGAGGGGCGCCTGACAGCGCTCGATCACCACGCGCGCACGGTTTCGAGCACGTTCGATGATTTCTACGAGCCTGCGGCCGATGCCTCGCACACGCTCTATGCGGCGCCTGCGATCCGCACATCGCATGATGCCGTGCGCGTCAACACCGGCACGCCGTTGTTCATGCGGGCGCCCGGCGAGGCCACCGGCTCGATCGCGCTGGAGAGTGCAATCGACGAGATGGCATGGGCCTGCGGCATCGATCCGCTCGCCTTTCGTCTGAAGAACTATGCCGACGTCGAGCCGATCACCGGCAAGCCGTTTTCGTCCAAGGCATTGCGCGCCTGCTACGAGCAGGGCGCCGCGCGCTTCGGCTGGGCCAAGCGATCGCTCCAGCCGCGGCAGATGCACGACGACACCGGCCTTCTGGTCGGCTGGGGCATGGGCACCGCGACCTTCCCCGCGCTGATGTTCCAGGCCGAAGCGCGTGCCGTGCTTCGCCGCGACGGCTCCGGCGCCATGGAAATCGGCGCGCATGACATGGGGCAGGGTGCCTGGACGGCGCTGGCGCAGATTGCGGCCGACGAACTCGGGCTTGATATCGATCGCGTCGAGTTCAAGGCCGGGACGTCCGATCTGCCCGATGCCGGCATTGCCGGCGGCTCCGCGCACACCGCGACCGCGGGTGCCGCGATCCACAGCGCGGGCGCGGCCGTGATTGCAAAACTCGCCGATTTCGCCACCGGCGATGAGCGCTCGCCACTGTTCGGTGCCGGCAATGCCGGCGTGATCGCGCGCGATGGCAGGTTGATCCGGCGCGACGACGAGAGCCGCGGCGAAAGCTATTCCGAGATTCTCGCGCGCGCCGGTGTCGCCGAGGTCGAAGCGCGCGGCACCGGTGCGCCGAATCCGGCGGCAATGGAGGAGTATGCGATGCACGCCCATGGCGCGGTGTTTGCGGAGGTGAAGGTCGATCCCGAGCTCGGCCAGGTCCGCGTCACCCGCATGGTCGGCGCCTTCGCCGCGGGACGCATCGTCAACCCGCGCATGGTGCAGAGCCAGCTGTTCGGTGGCATGATCTGGGGCCTGTCCTTCGCGTTGCACGAGGAAGCCATAACCGACCGCCGCACGGGCCGGATCATGAACGCCAATCTCGGCGAGTACCATATTCCCGTGAATGCCGACGTGCCGCCGCTCGACGTGATCACGGTCGAGGAGCACGATCCGCACGTGAACGCGCTCGGCATCAAGGGTGTCGGAGAGATCGGCATCACCGGCAGCGCAGGCGCGGTCGCCAACGCGGTGTGGCATGCGACGGGCGTGCGCGTGCGCCGCTTTCCGATCCGGATCGAGGAGTTACTGACGTAGCCTGAGGCCGCGGGCCGGCGAGACCGTCTCGCTCCGTCGGGTGCTAATGCAGCTTCTTGCGAAGAGCCTTGAGCGCTTCTCGCTGCGACTCGATGTAGTTCGCGATGGCCTTGCGCAGCTCCTCCGAATGGAGCTTGTCGCTGTCGCGCTGCACTTCATCGAGTGCGGCCTCTGCATTTGCGAGCGTGATCTTCATAGCGAGCCCTGTTACGAAGCGGCTCCGGAAAGCGGAGGCTGCTTGGCTATCGCTCGAAACATATAGAGGATCAGGCTACGGAAATTGAGATGGCTCAAGCTCCGTATGATACCGGTGGCTCCGTGGGATTGCGGATAACTTCAAAACGTCGGCGGCGTGCAGGCCGAGATCACCTCGCACGGCTTGCCGCCGACGCAGCGGAAGCGATGCGGGCGACGGCTCTCGAAGTAGTAGGCATCGCCCGGATTGAGGATGCGGCGCTCGTCCTCGACGGTGACTTCGAGCTTTCCCGAGATCACGATGCCGCCTTCCTCGCCGTCATGGACGAGGTGAACGCGCCCGGTGTCGCTGCCGGGCTCGTAACGCTCCTTCAGGATCTGCAGGCTGCGACCGAACAGATTGTCGCCGACTTGCCGATAGGAGATCGGCTTCTTGCCGACCTCGGTCAGCTCTTCGCCGCGGTAGAAGATCTTGCGCCGGCTCTCCGGCTCCAGCGCGAAGAATTCGGCAAGGCCCATCGGAATGCCGTCCAGGATGCGCTTGAGCGCCCCCACGGATGGGTTCATCTGGTTGGATTCGATCAGTGAGATCGTCGAATTGGTGACGCCGGCGCGTTTGGCGAGTTCGCGCTGCGACAGCTTCTGGCGCGCCCGGATGAATCGCAGCCGTCCACCGATATCGACGCTCATGTCCCTGACCCGTGTTGCAAGTGTTGCGGATCGCGCAAATATGGACCGGCAGCCCCAGTCAAATCAATGGCTTGCAGCCCATCAGAAAAGGACTTGTTGCGCTTTTCAAGCCGTGCCTCTGGTAGCAGGTCAGCAAAGGAGCGTGGCCCGTGACCCTTCATCAGATTCCGAACACCATCAAGACCGACTCGTTCTGGATGCCGTTCACGGCCAACCGGCAATTCAAGAAGGCGCCGCGCCTATTCTCCTCGGCCGAGGGCATGCACTACACCACCGTCGACGGCCGCAAGGTGATCGACGCCTCCGCCGGCCTCTGGTGCGTCAATGCCGGCCACGGCCGCAAGCAGATCGCCGCCGCCGTCGAGCGCCAGCTGATGACGCTGGACTTCGCACCGTCGTTCCAGATGGGCCATCCGCTGGCATTCGACTTCGCCGAGCGTCTGGCCGAGATCGCACCAAAGGGCCTCGATCGCATCTTCTTCACCAATTCCGGCTCAGAGTCGGTCGACACCGCGCTGAAGATCGCACTTGCCTATCATCGCGCCAACGGCCAGGCGAGCCGCACCCGCCTGATCGGCCGCGAGCGCGGCTATCACGGCGTCGGCTTCGGCGGCACCTCGGTCGGCGGCATGGTCGCCAACCGCCGCGCCTTCGCCACCCTGCTGCCGGGCGTTGACCACATCCGCCACACCCATGATCTCACCCGCAACGCCTTCGCCAAGGATCAGCCCGAGCATGGCGCCGAACTCGCCGATGATCTCGAGCGTCTGGTCGCCCTGCACGGCGCCGAGACCATCGCAGCCGTCATCGTCGAGCCGGTGCCGGGCTCGACTGCGGTATTGCCGCCGCCGAAGGGCTATCTCCAGCGCCTGCGCGGGATCTGCGACAAGCACGGCATCCTCCTGATCTTCGACGAGGTCATCACCGGCTTCGGCCGCCTCGGCACGCCGTTCGCCGCCAACTTCTTCGGCGTTACGCCGGATCTGATGACGACGGCCAAGGGCATCACCAACGGCACCATTCCCTGCGGCGCCGTGTTCGCGAGCCGCAAGGTTCACGACGGCCTGATGGTCGGCCCGGAGAACGCGATGGAGCTGTTCCACGGCTATACCTACTCGGCCCATCCGGTCGCCTGCGCCGCGGGTATCGCCACGCTCGACATCTACAAGGACGAAGGCCTGCTGACGCGCGGTGCGTCGATCTCCGAATATTGGCGCGATGCGCTGCATTCGCTGAAGGGCCTGCCCAACGTCGTCGACATCCGCAATTGCGGTCTGATGGGCGCGGTCGAGCTGTCGCCGCGTGACGGTACGGTCGGCGTGCGTGGCTACGACGTCATGGTCGATTGCTTCAATCGCGGGCTGTACTTCCGCATGAGCGGCGATAGCTTTGCGCTGTCGCCTCCGCTCATCGTCGAGAAGAGCCACATCGACGATATCGTGTCGATCCTCGGTGATGCCATCAAGCGGGTGGCCTGATAATTGCTCTCGCCGTTGCGAGTTGCCTCTTGCAGCGGCGCGCGTGATGCCGCGGGAGTTTGACGAAGCGTGAAAGTTCTGATCCTCGGCAGCGGTGTCATCGGTGTCACCTCTGCCTACTACCTCGCGCGTGCCGGCCATGAGGTGACGGTGGTCGACCGTCAGCCCGAACCGGCGCTCGAAACCTCCTTTGCCAATGCCGGCGAAGTGTCGCCCGGCTATTCCTCGCCCTGGGCCGGTCCCGGCGTCCCGGTGAAGGCGGTCAAATGGCTGCTGATGAAGCACGGCCCGCTGGTGATCCGGCCGAAGCTCGATCCCGTGATGTGGGTCTGGCTGCTCAAGATGCTGCGCAATTGCACCAGCGAACGCTACGCGGTCAACAAGAGTCGGATGATTCCGATCGCGGAATATAGCCGCGATTGCCTGCGCGACCTGCGCCGCGACATCGGCATCCAGTATGACGAGCGCTCGCAGGGCACGCTGCAGCTGTTTCGCTACCAGGCCCAGCTCGACGGCACCGGCGAGGACATCGCCGTGCTCAAGCAATACGGCGTGCCGTTCGAGGTGTTGGACCGTGAGGGCTGCATCGCGGCCGAGCCGGCGCTGGCGGGCGTGAAGGAGAAGTTCGCGGGCGGACTGCGCTTGCCGCAGGACGAGACCGGCGATTGCCACATGTTCACGCAGGCGCTGGCCAAGCACGCCGAAGCGCTCGGCGTGCGCTTCATGTTCAACACCGGCATCGAGCGCATCGTCACCGACGGCGCGCGCGTCAGCGGCGTCGCGACCAGCGCCGGGATGTTGCTGGCCGACAGCTACGTCCTCGCGCTCGGAAGCTGGTCGTCGCGGCTGGTCGCGCCGCTCGATATTTCGCTGCCGGTCTATCCCGTGAAGGGCTATTCGATCACGGTACCGATCAAGGACGCTTCCGGCGCGCCGGAATCGACCGTGATGGACGAGAGCTACAAGGTCGCCATCACGCGCCTCGGCAATCGCATCCGCGTCGGCGGTACCGCCGAAATCTCCGGCTTCTCGAGCCAGCTCTATGATGCGCGCCGCGCCACGCTCGATCACTCCCTGACCGATCTGTTCCCGCGCGGCGGCGATCTCTCCAAGGCGACGTTCTGGAGCGGCCTGCGTCCGATGACGCCGGACGGCCCGCCCGTGATCGGCCCGACGAAGTACGCCAACTTGCACCTCAACACCGGTCACGGCACGCTGGGCTGGACCATGTCGTGCGGCTCCGGCCGCGTGCTCGCCGACATGCTGTCCGGCAAGAAGCCGGACATCGATGTGAGTGCGCTAACGGTGGATCGGTACAAGTACCGGTTCGGTTGAGACCTGTATCCCCTCGTCATTGCGAGGAGCTCTTGCGACGAAGCAATCCAGACTACCTCCGCGGTGAGAGTCTGGATTGCTTCGCTTCGCTCGCAATGACGGCTGCGCTACCCCGTCCCCGTCACGCAATTCACCCACAGCACCACGGCCTTCGCATCTTCGGTCGGGTTGGAAAACCGGTGCGGCCTCCGGCTTGCAAAGCGAAAGCTGTCGCCGGTCTTCAGCGACCACGTCTCGCTGTCCACCGTCAGCATCATCTCGCCTTCGAGCACGAGGCCGGCTTCCTCGCCGTCATGGGTGTAGAGCTCGTCGCCCGTGGAGCCGCCGGGCTCCAGATGTACCAGGAACAGATTGAGCCGGTTGTCGGCGCTGGCGGGGCTCAGCAATTGCTTGGACACGCCGGTGCGCCAGAGCTTCAGCTCGGGCCGCTGAAGCCCGCGCGTGACGATTTGGTCGGATGCGCCGTCGGCGCTCGGGCTCGCGCCGAACAGCGCGGCGATGCCGACGCCGAGCACGTCGGCGAGCGTGGCCAGCACGCGCAGCGACGGCGACGACAGGCCGCGTTCGATCTGGCTCAGGAAGCCGATCGACAGCTCCGTGCGCGCAGCGACCGTCTCGAGAGAGAATTGGCGGATGCGCCTGAGATCGCGGATACGGCGGCCGACCGCGACATCCATCGCCGGCTCGGCCGCTTTCGCCGTAGCCCTGGCGTTGGCTTTCACCTTCACCTTTATCTGCACCTTCTTCGCCGGCTTTGCGGCGGCCGGTCTGCGCATTCTCTTGCCACCGCTCACGTCAAACCGCTTCCTTCATGTGCATGAAAACCGCTTGCATCAGTCGTGAAAGTGTGACCAAATTTTCATATTGGTGAAAATAGGCCGAAACGGCTTGGCCCGCAACGTCTGCGATGACGAGATCCGCGAGCGCCGCCATCGGCCGGACCCAAAGGGGAATGCGATGAAGCGTTTTGGTCTGGCCGCGGTCGCGGCACTCGCGATTGCCGCAGCAGCGCCGGCTTCGGCGCAGCAAGTGCTGAAGGTCGGCTCGACGCCGACAGGCATTCCCTTCACCTTCCTCGACACCAAGACCAATTCCATCCAGGGCATCATGGTCGATCTCGTCACTGAAGTGGGCAAGGACGCCGGCTTCAACGTGCAGATCGAGCCGATGCAGTTCTCGGCGCTGATCCCGTCGCTGACATCGAGCAAGATCGACATCATCGCGGCCGCGATGTTCATCACCGCGCCGCGCAAGGAGGTCGTCGACTTCTCCGACCCGATCTACACTTATGGCGAAGGCCTCGTGGTTCCCAAGAGCGACACCAAGGCCTACGCCACCCAGGACGATCTCAAGGGCGAGACGGTCGGCGCCCAGGTCGGCACCGCCTTCGTCGACGCGCTGAAGAAGTCCGGCCTGTTCGCCGACGTCAAGGCTTACGACACCATCCCCGACATCCTGCGCGACGTGAACACCGGCCGCCTCAAGGCCGGTTACGCCGATTACCCGATCCTCGCCTACAATCTGAAGCAGGGCGGCTTCCCCGAGGTGCGACTCGTCGACAGCTACAAGCCTGCCACCGTCGGCTCGGTCGGCATCGGCGTGCGCAAGGGCGAGACCGCGCTGCTCGGCAAGATCAACGCCTCGCTCGCCAAGCTGAAGGCCAACGGCACCATCGACAAGATCCTCGACAAATGGGGCCTGAAGGCACAGGGTTGATCGCAAGAGGCCAATCGATGAAGGCTGATCGATGAAAGGCTTCTGGCACGACGCAGCCGAATTCTTCCCGATCCTGATGAGCGGCGTCGTGCTGACGATCGTCGTCACCATCGGCTCGCTGCTGCTGTCGACGGTGCTTGGCCTCGTCTGGGCGATGATGCGGGTCTCCGGCATCCGCGTCCTGTCGCTGCTCAGCGCCAGCCTGATCAACGTGATCCGCGGCATTCCGATCATCGTGCTGTTGTTCTACCTCTACTTCGTGATGCCCGATCTCGGCGTCACGCTGTCCGCGTTGCAGGCCGCGATCCTCGGGCTCGGCATCGCCTACTCGGCCTATCAGGCGGAAAATTTCCGCGCCGGCATCGAGGCCATCGACAAAGGGCAGATCGAGGCGGCGCAATCGATCGGCATGGGCTGGTGGCTGACCATGCGCCGGGTCGTGCTGCCGCAGGCGGTGCGCATCGTGCTGCCGCCCTACGGCAACGTCATGATCATGATGCTGAAAGACTCCTCGCAGGCCTCGACTATCACGGTGGCCGAGCTCGCGCTGCAAGGCAAGCTGATCGCATCCTCGACCTTCAAGAACACCAACGTGTTCACGATGGTCGCGCTGATGTATCTCACCATGAGCATTCCGCTGATCCTGCTGGTCCGTCACTTCGAGAAGCGGGCCGGCAAGAAATGATCGAGCTGACCGACGTCCACAAGAGCTTTGGCGAGAACGAGGTGCTCAAGGGCATCACGGCGTCCGTCCAGAAAGGCGAGGTGGTCTGCATCGTCGGCCCCTCCGGCTCCGGCAAATCCACCATCTTGCGCTGTATCAATGGTCTCGAAAGCTACGACAGCGGCGAGATCAGCGTCGAGGGATTGAAGGTCGATCGCGACGCGCCGTCGATCGTGAAGATCCGCACCCAGGTCTCGATGGTGTTCCAGCGCTTCAATCTGTTTCCGCACCGGACGGTGCTGGAGAACGTGGTCGAAGGTCCGCTCTATGTGAAGAAGGAGCCGCGCGCTGCCGCATTCGAGCGTGGCCGCGCGCTGCTCGCCCAGGTGGGCCTTGCCGAGAAAGCCAACGAGCATCCGCCGCAGCTCTCCGGCGGCCAGCAGCAGCGCGTCGCGATCGCGCGCGCGCTGGCGATGCAGCCCAAGGCCATCCTGTTCGACGAACCGACCTCGGCGCTCGATCCTGAATTGGTCGGCGACGTTCTCGGCGTGATGCGCAAGCTTGCCGACGACGGCATGACCATGGTCGTCGTCACCCACGAGATGGGTTTTGCCCGCGACGTCGCCGACCGCGTGCTGTTCATCGACGGCGGCGTCATCGTCGAGCAGGGACCGGCGAAATCGGTGCTCAACCAACCGCAGCATGCGCGGACGCAGGATTTTCTGCGCCGCGTGCTGCATCCGCTCTGACCGGTTCTTGCCATGACCACGCGCCTGCCTCTGCCGCCGTCTCTCTATGCCGACACCGCCGTCGCGCCGGTGGCCACGCCGCCGCTCGACATCGACAAGACGGTCTCGGTCGCCATCATCGGCGGTGGCTACACTGGTCTGTCCACCGCGTTGCATCTGGCGGAGCAGGGCGTTGAGGCGCTGGTGCTGGAGGCGCAGGAGCCGGGCTGGGGCGCATCCGGCAATAATGGCGGCCATACCAATCCCGGCCTGAAGCACGATCCCGATCAGATCGAGGCGGATTTCGGCACTGAGCTCGGCCGCCGCATGATCGCGTTCTCCTACGGCACGACGAACTTCACCCACGATCTGATCCGCCGCTATCAGATCCCGTGCGAGGCGCGGCAGAACGGCACGCTGCGCGCCGCCTATAACCAGGCCAGCGCCGCCGCGATCGAGACAACCGCGCGGCAGTGCATCGCCCGCGGCATGCCGGTGTCGTACCTCAATCGCGAGCAGCTGCGCGAGATGACCGGCACGGATCGCTACATCGGCGCCATGCTGGATACCCGCGGCGGCGACCTGCATCCGCTCAGCTACGCTCGCGGCCTTGCGCGCGCTGCGATCTCCGCAGGCGCGAAAATCCATGGCGAAACACCGGCACTATCACTCCGTCGCGAGGGCAGCCGCTGGCGCATCGAGACGCCGCGCGCGGTGGTGCATGCCGACAAGGTGCTGCTCGCGACCAACGGTTTTACGGACGATCTCTGGCCGGCGCTTCGCCGCACCATTGTGCCAGTGTTCTCCTCGATCGCCGCCACCGCGCCGTTGTCCGACGATGTTGCCCGTTCGATCATGCCGACGCGTCCCGTCCTTTACGAGAGCGGCCACATCACTGTCTATTACCGCATCGATCAGCAGAACCGCCTCTTGATGGGTGGTCGCGGTCCGATGCGCTGGATCAATTCGCCGCGCGACGTCGCCTATCTCATGCGATACGCCGAGCGGCTATGGCCGCAGCTCAAGGGCGTTGCCTGGACCCATGGCTGGAACAGCCGGCTCGCCATCACCAAAGATCATTACCCGCATGTGCACGAGCCCGCGGACAACATCCTGATCTCGCTCGGCTGCAACGGCCGCGGCGTCGCGCTCTCGACCGCGATGGGCGCGCAGCTCGCGCGACGTCTGATCGGCGGTGCCAAGGCCGAGATCGACATGCCCGTCACCGGCATCAAGCCGATCCCGATGCATGCCTTCTGGCCGGTCGGCGTGACGACGGCAGTGATCGCTGGTCGCGTGCGGGACCGGCTGGGGATCTAAGCTCAGCCTTCCGCCACCGCGTCCGCCCAAGGCTGGAAGATCTCGACGGCGCCGGAATTGGTGTCGCCGTCGCGCATCACGACGCTCGGGCAGGCGAACTTCTGCGGCAAGGACTGCACTCGCGCTTCTTCATAGTCGAATCGCGCCGCAAGCGTCTCGCGTGTGTCCGCCGGCAACCTGGTATCGCCGATCACGATCGCGCCTTCGCTGGCGTCGATGCGCGGTTGATGGATCGCGGCATCGAGATCCATGCCAAAGTCCATCGCAAACGACACGATCTGCATCACCGACGGAAGGATGCGGCGACCGCCGGAGGCGCCGACCGCGAGCCGCCTGCCGTCCTTGGCCTCGGCGATGACAGGCGTGTAGTTGGTGAGACAGCGCTTGCCAGGGGCGAGCGAGTTGGTGGTGCCCGGCGTCGGGTCGAACCACATGATGCCGTTGTTCATGGCGATGCCGGTGTGCGGCGTGACGTATTTCGAGCCGAAGGATGACAGCAGCGTCTGCGTCACCGCCGCGATGTTGCCGTCTCGGTCGACCACGGAGAAGTGCGTGGTGCAGGCGGGCGCCAGATAGTCCGCGCCGAGCGAACGCTTGCCGTCGGCATCACCCATATCCTTGAGCCGCTCGCGATAAGCCGATTGCAGGGCGAGCGCATATTCGGCGTAAGCGGCCGCATCGGGCGCGCGTCCCGGCTTCAGGTTCTGCTGCAACAGGCGCAGCGCATGCGCCATTGTCGGCCCGGCCGTGAGCTCCGGCGTCGCAAACACCTTGCCGCCGCGATAGGGGATCGCGAGGGGCTCGCGCAGATGGGCTTGGAACGCGGCGAGGTCCTCCACCGACAGCGCGCCGCCGTCGGCCCTGATGTCGGATGCGATACTCCTGGCGAGATCGCCCTGGTAGAAATCGCGCGGACCGGCGGCCGCGAGATGCGCCAGCGTCGCCTTCAGCGTGTCCAGCGGCAGTCGCGTCTCGGACTTGATGCCCCATGGCGCGCTTGGCGGGAGGCCGTCCTTCAGGAACGTTGCCGCGCTCGCGGGATAGCGCCGAAGATCGGCCGCGGACGCCGCGATCGTCAGCGTGGTCCACCAGTCGACCAGCAGGCCTTCGCCGGCGAGGGCGGCAGCCGGCGCGACCAGATCTTTCCACGGCAGCCTGGCGTGGCGGCGATGCGCCTCTTCCATGCCGGCGACGACCCCGGGCACGGCGATCGAACCGGGGCCGTGGATGTTGCGGTCGTCCTTGACCCGCTGCCAGGGGAACAGATCGGAAGCCGCGCCTTCGCCGCTGAGCGGATAATCGGCGGTGCGCAGACTTTGCGGCGCGCACATGCCGTAGTCGATCACCTCGTAGCGATTTTCCGCGGCACGGTAGAGCACCATCGCGCCGCCGCCGCCCATGCCGCTGTTCCAGGGCTCCAGCACGTTGAGCGCGAAGGTGGTGGCGACGATCGCATCCACGCAGTCGCCGCCCGCCGCCAGCACTTGCGCCCCCACTTCGGCCGCCCGCCGCGATTGCGCGGCGACGATGCCGCCTTTGGACGTGACGGCGGGCTTGCGGACGGTTTGGGCGTGGCTGAACTGGTGCGGCATGATGATGTCTGTGTGCTGTCTTCGGTTTGGCTTCGTTGCGCTGAGCTCCGCAATTGGCGGGAGCGCGCGAAGAATGGCACATCGCCCCCACCGAGAACATCGAAAGGGCGACGCGGCATGGCTGGTGTGAAACAGGCGGGGGTGGCGCCAACGCGTGAATGCCCGGGCATAGGCGAGCGGAAGCGACGCCGTCCTTCGGACGGCTATCCCCGGGCATCACGAGTTGAGAGACCGATCAGTGGGAAGCGGAAGCCGCAGGGCTCAGCGCGCGCGATCCAGTCGGCTGGCCTGATACTTGGCGTGCCATTTCGGGCCAGGCCCGCGCATGTAGTGGAGTTCGGGCCGGTAGGGATTGCCCGCGATCCGGATCAGCGTCAGCCATTTGCTGGCGACGAAGTTCAGGGGCTGGCGGAGCAGGGTCAGTGACGCGAGCAACATGGCATCACCTCAGTGCGGCTTGCCGAGCATGGCAGTGAAGGGGAGGTCGAAGATCTCCTCGCCGTCGGAGCCGCTGACATGGATCACCCAGTCGCGCCAATCCTCAGCGCCGGGCGTCAGGATCATCGCGTTCATGATCTGGGCGGCACGGTCGCGCGCCTCGGTCAGGTTGGTCACGGCTGTGCCGCTGCGATCGATCAGCGTGCCGTCCAAGTTGGAGCAATGAAAATAGACCTGGACCATATGCGTCTCCTATTGGGAGCGATTGGGACGGCAAACCGATACCATTCCAAGCCTTCGCGAAACATTCGGGTCGAGCCCGGTAAGGGAATCTACGGAGATTGGTCGGCGCCAAGCCCCCTGCTGGTTTGATCACAAGGGGGTGTTGATCAACTGGACGGCATTCCCACGGCATGGAACAACCCTGGACGGAAAGTCCGGGAGGCGCCGTGAACCACCTCACATTTTGGCGTGAAAGCCGAAGCCTGCATGCATGCGCGGGCGCCTTGGTGGTCCTCCTGACCCTCGCCTCGGTAGGCTCATCAGAACCGGTCCGCAAGAGCGGCTATGCGATCGGCACGGAGACCTGCGGCAGCGCCGATCTCGCCTTTCCCAGAATCCAGATCGACATGAAGGCGGGATTTTGCGCTGGCCTCGTCGCCAGCGAGGAGGATCCGCTGAAATTCCCGCGCTCGATCATCCAGGTGCCCGGTCGTGACCTGTTCGTGGTCGCCGACATGGCGGGCTGGGGCCATACCGATGGCCGGCTGCTGTTGCTCGACCCGCGGGCACCCCAGGGACAGCGGTTCAAGGAGCTGCTGACTGCAATCGAATATCCGTTCGGTCTCGTGATCGGCCCGGACAAGAAGCTCTATGCCTCGAGCGCGCAGACGATCTTTCGGTTCGATCCGCTCGCCGACAATCCGCGCGACACGGTCGAGACCATCGTCCGTCACATGCCGGGCCGCCGGATCACATTGCCCGACGGCGCCAGGGTCGACGAGAGCGCGCACCCGCTCAAGCAGTTTGTGTTCGACAGGAACGGCCGGCTGTTCGTCAATGTCGGCTCGCACAGCGACGACTGCATCACGCCGGCGCCGATCACGAGACCTTGCGCGGCGGCCGAGGGCGCTTCCGCGATGGCGTCGATCTGGCTGTTCACGCCGCCCCCGGGCGGTATCTTCCCGGCGTTGAAGCCTGGCGAACCCGACCCGCCGCACGGCGTCTATGCGCGGGGCCTGCGCAACTCTATGGCGCTGGCGCTGCACCCGAACTTTCCCGATGCGGGCTATGCCTTCCTGCAAGGCGAGAACGGTCGCGACCTGCCTGACATTTTCAAGCCGAACGAGGAGATCAACGCGATCGAGCAGGGCAGGCATTACGGCTGGCCCTATTGCTACGATCTGTCGACGCCGAGCCCCGAATTCAGGATCGTATTGCAGTCGGGGATCTACAAATCGCTGTGCACCGCCAACGCTCTCTACAAGGCGCCGTTCTCGCTGCTGCCGCCGCACGGCGCGCCGCTCGCGATGCTCTATTATCACGGTGCGAAATTTCCGGAGCTCGAGGGCAAGCTGCTGGTCGGCCTGCACGGCTATCGCCCGACCGGCAGCCGCGTCATCGTCTATGACGTCGACGACCACGGTTTCCCGAAGCCCGCCCCGGCGCCGGTGCGCTACCATGTCAGCTGCGCGGCCGATCCGACCCACAGCTTTCAGACCGAGGCCGGCGACGTCGCCGCCGCGCCGTTCGAGGAGCTGATCGCAGGCTGGCACCGCGTCAACGGCGTGCGGCCGCAGGGCGCCCCGGTCGGCATGACGGTCGCGGAGGACGGCGCAATCTGGCTGGTCGAGGACAAGAACCAGACCGTGATCCGGATCGACCGCACCGCGGGCGACGCGCCGCCGCCGTTGCCCTGCGACGTGCGCAGCCAGTTGCTGATCGATCAACTGGCGGTCTTCGTGGCCAGGGACGCGCAGAACAGCGTCCGGCTCACCAATTTGCGCAAGGGCCTCGTCGAAAAGCACTGCGTCGGCTGTCACTCGGATTTCGGCTTGAAGCCGGGCCAATCGGACGCACAGAAGGACGAGACGGTGCTTCGCTTCATGCTGTCGCAGGATGGCTGGATCTATCCTGGTGATCCCGATTCCGGCAAGTTGCGCACGCGGCTTCGTGGGTTAGGCGCAGAGAAGCTGATGCCGCCGGGTGGCGAAGGCCTGCCGAAGGCCGAGCCTGGTTACACGCGCCTGCTCGACACGGCGGATCTGCTGGTGTCAAAAATGGTTCCAGGAATCCGGATGCGGATCAAACCGGGCCCGCCGCAGCGCAAGTTCTTTGGCAAAACCAACAAGGAATGCGGCGAAATACCGGCTGCCAAGGTCGTCGTCGTGACACAAAGGAACGCTGTAGACAAACCCGGCTTCAGCCGCTTCTTCCGGCCGGCCGATCCCTATCTGAATGGCGAGTGCAGCGACGGCGATGGCTATTACATCCGGCAGGAATTTCTGGCGCCTGTGCAGTAGCGTTGTTCTCGTCCTTGCGACGGCACCGGCCCGAGCGGAAACAAAACTGTTCGAAAGCGTGCAGGTGACGCCATCAGGCGAATACACCTTCGGCATCGAAGGGCCTGCCGCCGATCTCGATGGCAATCTCTTCGTCGTCAATTTCGGCAAGCCCGGCACCATCGGCAAGCTGCCTGTCGGCGGCGCGGCGTCCGAGCCGTTCACGGCGCTGCCCGAGGGCAGCATCGGCAATGCCATCCGCTTCGCGCGCGACGGCACCATGTTCATCGCCGACTACAAGAAGCACAACATCTTCGCGATCCCGAAGGGATCGATCGAGCCCGCCCTCTGGTTTCACTCCGACGAGATGAACCAGCCCAACGACATCACCATCGCCCGCGACGGCACGATCTACGCGAGCGATCCGAACTGGAAAGGTCGCGAAGGTCACATCTGGCGCATCGCGAAGGGAGCCGACGGAACGGTGCAGGGACAGCTCATGTCGGCGCCGCGCGCGATGGGCACGACCAACGGCATCGATCTCAGCCCCGATGACAAGACGCTCTATGTCGGGGAATCCAGCAGCGGCCAGATCTGGTCCTACACGGTCGGCGGCAACGAGCTCACCAGTCCAAAACTCGTCAAGGCGTTTCAGCCCGACACCGTCGACGGCCTGCGCACCGACGTGGCCGGCCGCCTCTATGTCGCGCGCATCCTCAAGGGCACGATCACGTTGATGAAGGCCAATGGCGCGGTCGAGCGGGAGATCGCGCTCAGGGCCAAGGAGCCGACCAACCTCGCCTTCGGGGGCCACGACGGCAAGACGATCTTCGTCACCCAGCGTCAGGGCGGCTTCGTCGAGTCCTTCCGCACCGACCAGCAGGGCCGCGAGCACTGCCTCCAGCGCGGGCGCTGCTGAGCTTCACGAGCGATCTGCTTCCGGCGCAGGGCGGCGCGACAGGGACGGCATTCTTCTTGCTTGCATCTCGCCGCCGCGGAGATTTAGACATCTGTGGCACCCTCAAAGCGTCCACGGAGTGTTCGAGTGAAAGCCGTCCATACCGAGCTGCATCGCAGACATGATCCGCAATTCTTCCTGGTTCGCGGTGTGGTCAAGCGCACCACCGAGCAGCCCGAGCGTGCCGATCGCCTGCTCAAAGGGCTCAGGGACGGCAAGCATCACCTGGTCGAGCCAACCACATTTGGGCAGGGACCGCGTGCGCGCATCCATAGTCCGGAATATCTGTCGTTCCTGAGCGAGGCCTGGGACGCGTGGACCGCGCTCGGCGATTCCGGACCGGAGATGATCGGCAACATCCATCCGGTGCGCCACGCTGCGACCTATCCGACCCACATCGTCGGCAAGCTCGGCTGGCACACCGCCGACACCGCGGCGCCGATCGGCCCGGGCACCTGGGCCGCGGCTTGCGCTGCGACCGACGTCGCGGTCACCGCGGCGCAGATGGTGATGGACGGCGAGGACGCGACCTATGCGCTCTGCCGGCCGCCCGGCCATCACGCCTATCGCGATATGGCCGGCGGCTTCTGCTTCCTCAACAACAGCGCGATCGCGGCGGCGCATCTGCGGCAGAGGCACGAGCGTGTGGTGATCCTCGACGTCGACGTTCATCACGGCAATGGCACGCAAGGAATCTTTTACCAGCGGCCGGACGTCTACACGGTCTCGATCCATGCCGATCCCGTCGCATATTATCCTTACGTGTGGGGCTACGCGCATGAGCGCGGCGAAGGTCCCGGCCTCGGCACAAATCTCAACATTCCCCTGGCGATCGGCACCGGCGATAACGGCTATATCCAGGCGATGGACGTCGCACGCAAGGCGATCGAGTCCTTTGCGCCCGGCGCCCTCGTCATCGCGCTCGGCCTCGACGCCTCCGAGCACGATCCGCTCAAGGGCCTCGCCGTCACCACGCCCGGCTTCCGCCGCATCGGCCAGGCCATCGCGAAGATGGGCCTGCCGACCGTGTTCGTGCAGGAGGGCGGCTATCTCTCGGATATCCTCGGCGCGAACCTGACGTCGGTGCTGGCCGGATTCGAAGACGCGCGGTGAGGTGCGCGGAGTAGCCCGTCATTCTCCGTCATTGCGAGCGTAGCGAAGCAATCCAGAATCTTTCCCCGGAGGGACTCTGGATTGCTTCGCTACGCTCGCAATGACGATGTGGATGGTTAGGTCGACTTCATCAACATCTCAAAACATCCCGCTCGCCGCGAGCGCCTTGCAGACGTGCTGCATCTCGGTCTCGTCCGCGACCATGTCGAGCATGATCGTGGTCAGCCCCTTCGCGGCAAATTCCTTCAGCTTCGCGCCGATCTCCGCGTAGCTGCCGACAAGATAGGGGCAGTCGGCCTGGAAGGTCAGGAACGGCAGCAGCCAATAGCCATTGTCCGCGAGCTCGCCGCTCTGGCCCTCGTAGAGGCGCCGTTTCCACACGGAATCGCTGTTCTGCACGGTGAGCACGAGCAGCTCGCGATCGTCGGCATTGTCGCGGAAACGCGCCTTTGCCGCTTGCCGTGCCTCTTCTCGTCCCTCGCGGGCGAAAATTCCAAAATTCACGCCCGGCGCATCGAGGCCACGGTCGAGATCGGGCGGCAGCATCTGCATCTTGATGCAGCCGGTCTCCTTTGCGACGCGCCGTGCCGGCTCGGACTGGCCCGCGACCAGAAATTCCGGCATCAGCTCCGGCGGCAGGCGCGGCCGCAGTTGCAGGTTGCTTGCGCGGTAGAACCGCCCCTCGACAGTGGCCGGCCGCGGGCTTGCCAGCAACTGGCGCATCAGCGCAACGAATTCGCCGAGCCGGACATAGCGGTCGGCATGCGACTGCTCGTCGCCCAGCCCCTGCAGATCGCTGACCGCCGTCCCCGTGATCATGTTGAGATAGACCTTGCGGCCGTGGAGCTGCGCAAAGGACGAGACGAATTTCGCCGCCGTGAAGGGGTGCATGTAGACCGGATTGACCGCGATCAGCGGCGAGGATCGGGTCGTCTCGCTGATGATGTGCTGGGCCATCGCCCAGGGCTCGACGAACACGTCGTTGCCTTCGAACAGCAGGATGCCTTCGAAGCCGTTGCGGTCCGCGAACTGCGCCACCCGCATCAGCTCGCCGGCATATTTCTTGGGGTCGCGGTTGCGCGAAATCGCGGGAAAGACGCGCAGCCGCGGCAGTGTCATTCAGCCGCCTCCTGCAGCGGCCACGCATTGCGGGTGATGGGAAGGCCCCCGCTGGCGCGGGAGCCGTCGGCAATCGCGAGACGATGCGAGGGCGACGGCGAGATCAGCTGGAATCGCCACCCTTGCGGATCGTCGGCGATATCAGGCTTGAAGCTGATCTCGATCGCCTCGCGCGATACCTGCATCGCGAAGGCGTCGAGCGGCAAATTGAGGCCGAATCCCCTGGCCTTCAGATAGGCTTCTTTCAGCGTCCAGTAGTCGAAGAAGCGATCAGTCGCGGCGGGCTCCGGCAGCCCGCGCAGCGTTTCGACCTCTTCCGGCGCGAAGAACCGAAGCGCGGTCGACAGCGGCGCCACCCGACGCGACACGGTCTCGACGTCGACGCCGACGGCCTCATGCCCTGACACGACGCAGGCGACGCAGCCGTCGGCGTGCGACAGGCTGAAATGCAGCGTGCTCGAAGTCTTGGGCGATGCGACAAACGGCCGCCCGTAACGCCCGGCCGCAAACGACCAGTCGGTGGGTGCGACCTCAGGTGCGACGTGCGAGAGCGCAAGGCGCAACATCGCATGCGCGAAAATATACTGCCGCTGGTGCCGCTCGAACATGAAGCGGTCGGCTCGTACCCGTTCGTCGACCGAGAGCAGGCGCCGGCACGTATCGACCGCATCCGGCGCGTCAAAAGTCTCGATCAGTCCGACAAACAGTTCAATTCTGTCGTCTGCCATCAATTGGGCCCATGGCGTCAGGCCGGGGCCAAATCCCCTGCCATGACGGAAGAATCAACTGAGCAAGAAGCAACTGAGCGGACCGCTTGTAGCGGTCCACTCGGGCGAATCCTTGTCGATTGCTGGCCGGTTTACGGGCGCAAGCTTGTGCGAGACCCCAACTCGACACGCGAGCGGCCAAATCTGAACACTGAAGCCCGAAAACTGAAGCCTGAAGATTCGTGCGGCGTCCCGGCCGACGAGTCTTACGACTTCTTCTTCTTCTTCTTGGAGCCGCCCAGCATCGAAATACTGGCATCGACGTCCTTCAGCGCGGACTGCAACTTCTTCTTCTCGGCGCCGAGCAACTTCTGCAGGGCCTTGCGGTCCTTGTCGCTCAACGAGGTGCCCTTGGTAAATTTGATGAAACCCATAACGAACTCCCCGGTTGAAAATAATCGTCCAAATCAAAACGCGAGAATAATCTTGCGCGATGGCGCCAAATAATCAAGATGCAACTTGGTCATTCACAGCTTTGACGAGTGACCCCGTATTCGCCCGTGCTCTGCGGCCGGTCATGCCGCCCTGCGATCGAGCAATCGGCCGAGTGGCGCATTGGGTTGGACGAGAGCCGCCCCGAGCAGCGCGACGAGATCCTCCATCCACTGGCCGACCGTAGCGCCGTCGAGCAGCTCGCTCTTGTAATTGCACGAACCGCTGATTCCCGTCGACCGCTCCTTGAGCATCAGCGACAGCCAGGTCTGGTCGATCGGCAGCACCGGCTGGCCTTCGCGGGCGATGTTGCCGATCGATCCTGTCGTGAGATCAGGCAGATCGAGCGGCTGGCGCAGCGGATTTTGCAGGGTGAAATAGACCTGGAGCAGCGAGGCCGGATTGACCCCCTCCTGCTCCAGATGGTCGGCCAAGATGTTGAACGGCAGCTCCTGGCGCGCATGCGCGTCAAGCACGCTCTGGCGGACCCGGGCGACGGCCTGCGCGAACGACAGCTCCGGCGTGATTTTGGTGCGAACGATCACCGTGTTCTCGAACGGACCCACGATCCGGTCGGTGTCCGGCTGGGCGCGATTGGCCATGGCGGTGGCGATCGAGATGTCGTGGCGGCCGGTCCGCGCCAGCAGCACGGCTTTCAAGCCGGTCAGCAGGCACATGAACAGCGTGCAATTGTGCTGCCCGGCGAAGGCCGCGAGCCGGCCGATCAGCTCACGCTTGAGGCTGACCGGATGGTGCCTCCTGGACGGGCCCGGCCTTGATACGCCCTCGAAGAGGGGAGCCGCCCCGCGCAAATTCTCGGTCCAGTCGGCCGTCTGACGGCGGGCGGCATCGGTGCCGCACCACCAGCGCTGCCAGCGCGCCACGTCCGAAAAGGCCGGCGGCGGTTTCGGCAGCGGCATCGACCGATGGCCGGCCAGCGCCGCATAACGGTTCGATAATTCCTCGAACAGCACGCCGATCGACCAGCCATCGACAACGGCGTGGTGCAGCGTCAGCAGCAACACGTGATCGCAATCGTGGAGCCGCAACAGCCGGGCGCGCAGCAGCGGCGCGCGCGTGGTGTCGATCGGGACATAGGTCTCCTGTTCGATCAGGAGATCGATCTTGCGGAGCTCCAGCGCCTTGCGCCGCTTGTTGTTGTGGGGCTGACCGTCGCCGATCGTCTCGACGGTCAGGACACGGCCGAGGGCGCCGGGCGCGGCGATGCGGCTGACGGGCTCCCCGCCGCTCCAGCCGAAATGGGTCCGCAGCGATTCGTGCCGGCGCACGATCTCATCGATCGCCTGCGCCAATGCGGCCAGATTGAGCGGCCCCTGGAGACGGAAGGCGAAAGGCAGGTTGAACAGCGGCAAACCCGAAAGATTCTGCTCGATCCGCAGCATCTGGTCCTGCGCGATCGAGAGCGTGGGAGGGCTGCCTTCGGCCAGGCTCGCTGTAGCCAGCCTTGCGAAACTTGCGGCCGGCTTGCGCGGCTTTGCCGCCACGGCCTCGTCGACCCGCCGGCCAAGCTCGTCGATCGTCGGTGCCTCGAAGATGGTCTTGATCGGCAGCGACACGCCGAGCGCCCGGGCGACGCGCGCCATGACTTGGCCCGCCAGCAGCGAATGGCCGCCGAGGTCGAAGAAATTGTCGGTGACGCCGAGGCTCTCGACCTTCAGCAGGTCGATCCAGATGTCGGACAGCACCTTTTCGGTGAAGCGCCGCGCGGGCACGGCCGCATCCGGTCCGGACGTTTCCTGCTGCGCCGGCGCCAGCAGCGCGGCCCGATCGATTTTGCCATGGGCATTGAGCGGCACCTGATCCAGGAACAGGAACGCGGACGGGATGGCATGGCCCGGCAGCCGGCTCTTCAGGAAGTCGCGCAGCTCGCTGGCGCTGCTCCGGCTGCCGGATTTTGCGACGATATGAGCGATCAGCCTGATATCGCCGCCCGCTTCGCGGCGCGGCTCGACGATGCCGGCGCGCACACTGGGATGGTCGGCAAGCGCGTTCTCGATCTCCTTGAGCTCGATACGGTAGCCGCGGACCTTGACCTGATGGTCGGCGCGACCGAGGCATTCGATCGTGCCGTCGGCGCGGCGGCGGGCGAGGTCACCGGTCCGGTACAGTCGGCCGCTTGCTTTGCGCGAGAACGGATCGGGCAGGAAGCGCTGCCGGTTCTGCGCGGGATCGTTGACATAGCCGCGGCCGATACCGGCGCCGCCGATGCAGAGCTCGCCGGTCACGCCGACCGGCTGCGGCTGCAGGCCTGCGTCAAGCACGTAGAGCCGGGTGTTCGGCAGCGGCGCGCCGACCGGGACGTTGCCCGTCGTGGTCCTGGGCGCCCTGGTCAGGCGATGCAGCGAGACGTCGTCGGAGCATTCCGAGGCACCATAGGCGTTGATCAGCGGCACTTTCGGACAGCGGGCGAACCAGGCCTTGCAGAGATCGACGGGCAGCGGCTCGCCCGTCGAGATCAGAAGGCGCAGCCTCGCAAAGGCGCGTCGGATTTGTGCCTCGTCCATGCGATCGAGGATCCCGCGCAGCAGCGATGGGACAATCTCGAGCACCGTGATGCGCTCGCGCTCGATCTCGCGCGCGAGCAAGATCGGGTCCTGCACGATCGCGGTACCGCAGACATGGACGCGCGCACCGACCATGGGCCCCGCGAGGAACTGCCACACCGAGATGACAAAGCTCTGCGGCGCGGTCTGCGCGATCACGTCCCGGGACGAGAGGTTCAGCTCGGAGATGAGCGAGGCCAGATGGTTCGAAAGCCCGCGCTGCTCGATCATGACACCCTTGGGCGCGCCGGACGACCCGGAGGTGTAGATGAGATAGGCGAGGCTCGAAGCCGCGCGCCGCGCCGCACGGGCCGGCTTGGTCGACGCTGGCGCGATCGCGTCCTCGAGCTCGGCGATTTGAATGCGCTCGACCAGCGGTTCGAGCAGCGTCTCCGCCATGGACGACTGCGCCCGTCCGGTCAGCAGCATGCGGGCGCCGCTCGATCCGAGGATGGTTGCGAGCCGTGCCGGCGGCTGGTCGGGATCGAGATTGAGAAAGGCGGCGCCCACGCGTTGCACGGCGATCATCGCGGCAAGCAGGTCGGGCCCGCGATCCGCAAGCAAGGCGACCACGGCCTCGGCGCCGACGCCTTCGCGGGCCAGCCAGCGCGCGGCCGCCTGGCTGCGGCGCGCCAGCTCGCGGTAGCTCAGGGATGTGCGGCCGTCCGACACCGCGATCGCGTTCGGGGTCTTCTTGACCTGGCGGTCGAAACGTTCGCTCAAATTGCCGCGCGTGACGAAATTGGCCGGCACGCCCCGGCCCTGCGCCAGCAGCTGCCGGCGTTCGGCCTCGGTCAGGAGTGGCAAGTGCGAGATGCGCTGCTCGGGATCGGCGATGACGGATTTGAGCAGGGTTTTGAACTGAGCGGCCATGCCCTCGATCGTCGCCGCGTCGAACAGATCGGTGGCGTATTCGAAGAAGCCGGTGAAACGGCCGTCGGCCTCGACCAGTTCGAGCGTGATGTCGAATCGCGCCACCTTTGGATCGATCTCGATCCGCCGCGTCGACAGACCGGAGAAACGTGCCGCCTCGATCGATGCATTCTGGAGGATGAACATGATCCGGAACAGCGGATTGCCGTCCGTCCTTCTCGCGATCTGAAGCGCGCGCAGGACTTCTTCGATCGGGAGGTCCTGGTTGCGGTAGGCATCGAGTGTGACCTGCCGCACCCGGCGCAACATGTCGCCGAAGCTCGGATCGCCGCCAAAATCATTACGCAGGATCACGGTGTTGGCGAACAGTCCGATCAGGCGCTCGCTCTCGATCTGGTTGCGGTTGGCGATCAGCGAGCCGGTCGCGACATCCTCGTGTCCGGTGTGGCGGAACAGCAGGCACTGGAATACGGCGAGCAGGGTCATGAAGGGCGTGACGCCCTGGTTCTGGCTCAGCGCGCGCAGGTCGGCCGACAGAGTTTTGGAGAATTCGAGATAGTGACGGGCACCGTGGCCGCTCCAGACCTCCGGCCTTGGTCGGTCGGTCCGCAGCGGCAGCGTGGTGACGCCGTCCAGCTGCGTCCGCCAGTAATCGAGCTGCTCCTTGGCCGCCGGCGACTGCGCCCAGCTCTGCTGCCAGAGCGCAAAGTCGCGGTACTGGAAGGCGGGCGAAGGCAGTGCCGCCACGTCGTTCCTGCGCGCTGCCGAATAATGGGTGGCGAGTTCTTCCCAGAACAGCCGCTGCGACCAGCCGTCGGTGACGAGGTGATGGACATTGACCACCAGCGCGTGGCTGCTCTTGTCGAACGAGAGCAGCGTGACCCTCAGCGGCGCCTCGTGCGCAAGGTCGAACGTATGCTGCGCGAGCCGGAGCGCTTCGCGCCTGACAACAGCGGCCCGCTTGTCCGCGGCGCAGGGCTTGAGCTTGATCCGATCGAACTGCGGCGGCGATTGCAGCACAAGCTGCACCGGCTCGCCCTCGCGTTCGACGATGACCGACCGCAACGCCTCATGGCGCGCCGACACCGCGGCGAGGCCAGTAGAAAGTGCGGCGACGTCGAGCCCACCCTTGAGGAGCGCGACTTCGACGACGTTATAATTGTAGCGAGTGGGATCGAGCCGCGAGAGCACGTACATCCGCTGCTGCTGGAACGACAGCGGCGCGTCTGCTTCCGTGGCCTGGCGCCAGGCCGGCAGCATCGTCTGGGTTGCAGCGGTCTCGATCCGGGCCGCAAGCGCGGCAGCCGTGGCGCAATCAAACACGTCCTCGAACGAGAAATCGACATTGAAGCGTTCGCGCAGGCGCGAGCGCATCTGCGTCACCGCGAGCGAGTCGGCGCCGAGCGCGAAGACATCCTGATCGCTCCCGACCTGCGGCAGCTCCAGCAAATTGGCCCAGATCCCGGCGAGCTCGGTCTCCAGCGCGTTGTGCGGCAGACGCGCCTCCTCCTCGCCGCCGCCTACTGTTGCGATCAGCTCGGCGAGCGCATTGCGCTTGACCTTGCCGCTGGCGCCTTTCGGCAGCGTCGCCACGCTGCGGATCAGGCTCGGCACCTTGTAGGCCGCGAGCCGTTTCCGTGCGAACTGGCGCAACTGGTCCGAGGTCGCCTCGGAATTCGGCCGCAGCACCACGATTGCGGCGACGTTCTCGCCGAGCTTCTGGTGCGGGACGGCAAACACGCCGGCCTCCAGCACTGCCGGATGGCTGAGCAGAACCTCTTCCACCTCCAGAGGCGAGATCTTCTGCCCGCCGCGGTTGATGACGTCCTTGATACGGCCGACGATGAAGAGATAGCCGTCGGCGTCGAGATAGCCGAGATCGCCGGTCCGGAACCAGCCGTTGCGGAAGGCGGCCTGCGTCGCCGCCTCGTCATTATAGTAGCCGCGGCTCATGTTGGGTCCGCGCAGCATGATCTCGCCGTGCTCGCCGCTGGCGAGCGCGCGGCCCGTCTCGTCCATGATTGCGATCTCGGGGCCCGCGGCGCGGCCGACCGATCCGACCTTGCGCAGCTCGAACGGGTTGGCCGCGATCTGCGAGGCCGCCTCCGTCATGCCATAGGTTTCGAGCACGGGAACGCCGAACGTCGCCTCCAGCCCGTCGAGGATCGCAGGCGCAAGCGACGCCGAGGCGGAGCGGATCACGCGCAGCGACGACGATCGGGCAAGATCCGGGTTCGCTTCCGCCGCCGTCAGCAGCGCGCGATGAATGGTCGGCACTGCCGTGTACCAGGTCGGTTGCAGCTGCCGCATCCAGCCGAAGAAGGAGGATGCGTCGAAACCCTCGGTACAGATCACGCTGGAGCCCGCGGCCAGCGCCGTCAGCAGGCCCGAGATCAAACCATGGGCGTGAAACAGCGGCAGGACGTTGAGCAGACGATCGTGGGACGCAAGCGACAGCACGCGGCCGGCATTGTAGGCGGAGAGACAGACGTTGCGATGCGTCAGCGGCACCATCTTCGGCCGCGCCGCCGTGCCTGAGGTCAGCAGGATGAACGCGTCATCGTCGCCGCGCGAGGCGCCGATGCTGCTCGCCGGTCCAACCGCCGGCCCGACGAACGTACAGCCGCCGAGATCGTCTTGCGCCCCCCGCACGAAATCGATCACGGCAATATCGAGCGCCTTGGCGACATCGCGGGCCGCCGAGTTCGTGTCCGCCCGGGTGACGAGCGCCGTCAGCTTCAATTCGCTGAAATAGCGTTGCAGCTCGTCCGCCGTCAGATCGGGATTGACGGGGACGCAAGCGCAGCTCGAGGCGACCGCAATCAGGGCCATTGCGCTGTCGGCACCGCGCGGCAGCGCAACCGCAATACGGTCGGCAGGGGCGATGCCAAGCCCGCGCAGCGTGCGGACCAGATCCTGCGTCCGCTCGCCAATCCCGCCGTAGTTGAGGAGCGGCCGGCCGGGGGCGAGGAGGGCCGGGGCCGCCGGCGTCTTGCGGGCATGGAAATCGAGAAGACCGCCGATATCCGCGAATATCTTCGCTTCGGCCGTCGTGCTCGCTGATTCCCGCGGGGCTGGGTCTGTGACGTCCGACAATTCCGTTCCCTTTTGATCCGATTGGGCTATTCTTCCAAGAAGTTGGGGAACGCGTCCAGTCTGAGGTGAAGTTTTGGCCCCAAAATCTGTGGTTGCGGGGCCCTAAGCCCTTCGACGGAGTAATTGGTCGGGCGGAATCACCATGCTGGAGAATGAGCCGGGCACGGGAACGGAAGGCGGGCTGAAGCGCTGGCTCGAGGGCATCGGTCTTAGCCACTATACCGATCTCTTCGCGCAGCACCGTCTCGATCTCGACGTCATGGCGGACCTGACCGAATCCGATCTCGTCGAGCTCGGATTGCCGCTCGGCGATCGGAAGCGGCTCCAGCGGGCCATGACCGCGTTGTTCCGGGCTGAAACCGCGGAGAAGCCCGACGCGGCGGCGCGCCCGCAAATCCGGACGGAGGTCGGCGCCGAGCGGCGTCAGCTCACCACCATGTTCTGCGACATGGTGGATTCCACCTCGCTCTCGGTGCAGTTCGATCCGGAAGACGTGCGCGACATGATCGCGAGCTTCCGCGAAACCTGCGTCCGCGTGGTGAAGCATTACGAAGGTTTTGCTGCCCGCTTCGTCGGGGACGGTATTTTGGTCTATTTCGGCTATCCGACCGCACATGAGGACGACGCCGAGCGCGCCGTGCGCGCGGGGCTGGAAATCGTCCGGGTGCTGTCGACCGCCCGCGCGATCGAGCCGCGTGGTGCGCTCAGCCACTCACCCGCCGTCCGCATCGGCATCGCAACCGGTCTCGTCGTGGTTGGCGACCTCGTCGGACAGGGTACCGAAGAGCGCGACTCCGCGGTCGGAGAAACCGTCAATCTCGCCGCGCGCCTGCAAGGCCTGGCGCCGCCCAACGGCGTGGTGATTTCCACGTCGACCCAGTCGCTGCTGAAGGGGAAGTTCGACTACCGCGATCTCGGCGTCCACGCGCTCAAGGGCATCTCGGAGAAGGCCCAGGCCTGGCACGTGATGCGCGCCTCGCGGGTGGAGACCCGCTTCGCCGCCGCGATGGGCACGCGGCTGACCCCGCTCGTCAACCGCGAGGAGGAGATCGCGCTGCTGATGGGGCGCTGGCAGCAGGCCAAGGACGGCGAGGGCCAGGTCGTGGTCAAGTTCGGCGAGCCCGGCATCGGCAAGTCGCGCATTATCCAGGAGATATTCGACCGGATCGCGGGCGATCGCCATGGACAGGTCTCGTTCCAGTGCTCGCCCTATTACACCTCCACGGCGTTCTATCCGTTCGCCGAGCAGCTCAAATTCTCTCTCGGCCTCGATCGCGAGGATGCGTCCGTGCAGTCGCTGGCGAGCCTGGAGACCGCGATCGCCGCCGCTCATGGCGACATCGAGCAGGTTGCGCCGCTGTTTGCCGCGCTGTTGTCAATTCCGACCGGCGACCGCTATCCGCCGCTGGAGCTGTCGCCGCAGCAGCAAAAGGATGCGACCGTCGCGGCGCTGGTCAATCATTTCCTCGGCCTCGCGCGCGAGCAGCCGCTGGTGATCGCATTCGAGGATCTGCACTGGATCGACCCGACATCCCGTGAGGTGATCGATCTCCTGGTCGACCGGGCGCAGAACCGGCCGATCCTGGTCATCATCACCGCGCGCACCGAATTCCAGCCGAGCTGGAACGCCCATTCGCATATCACGACCCTGGTGCTGAATCGGTTGAGCCGGCAGTTGCGCGCGACGCTGGTCGAGCGCGTGGCGGGACGCGAGCTTCCCAAGGAGGTCATCGAGGAGATCATCGTCAAGACCGACGGCGTGCCGCTGTTCCTGGAGGAGCTGACCAAGACGGTTCTCGAATCCAACCTCCTGACCGAACGGCACGGGCGCTATGTGCTGTCGGGCCCGTGGCGGCAGCTTGCGATCCCGGCGACGCTGACGGACTCGCTGATGGCGCGGCTGGACCGGATGGGACCGTTCAAGCGGATCGCGCAGATCGGCGCCACCATCGGTCGCGAATTCTCCTACGAGACTCTGCACGCGGTCGCCAATACGCCCGCCGAACAGATCGAGGCCGCGCTCAATCACCTGGAGGAGGCCGGGCTGATCATGCGCCGCGGCCATCCGCCCGACGCGCTCTACTCCTTCAAGCACGTGATGATTCAGAACGCCGCGCATGCGAGCTTGCTGCACAGCGAGCGGCGCAAGCTGCATTCCCGGATCGCCCAGGTGCTCGCCGAGATGTATCCCGAGAAGACCGAGCGCGAACCGGAACTGCTCGCCCATCATATGACCGAATCCGGCCAGAGCGAGAGCGCCGCCAGCTTCTGGCTCAAGGCCGGCAAGCAGGCGGCCAAGAGTGGCGCCAATCTGGAGGCGATCGGGCATCTGGGCCGCGGCCTCAGCGTCGTGCAGGCCAATGCGCGCATGCAGGGCGCCGACGAGATGGAGCTCGAACTGCGCATCGCGCTCGGCAACGCGCTGATCGCCGCCAAGGGCTATGCCGTGCAGGAGGTCGAGGAGAACTACGTCCGCGCCCTCGAACTCGGCCAGCAGCTCGACGACGACGAAAAGGCCTTCGCCGCCACGCGCGGGCTCTGGGTCTGTCATTTCATCCGCGCCGATCTCACCCGCGCGCACGATCTCAGCGTCGAGCTATTGAAGTTCGCCAAGCGCGAGCGGCTGAACGAGGGGACGCAACCGGCGCAGCAGACCGGCTATCTGATCGAGGCGCATCGCTCGATCGCGATGACGATGCTCTATCGCGGGCGCTTTGCCGCGTCCCAGCACCATTTGCATCGCTGCATCAACCTCTACAGCCCCGACCTGCACTCCGATCTGATGGAGCGGCACGGCACCGATCCCGGCGTCGTCTCGCTGTCCTATCTCGGCTACCTCCTGTGGTTCCTCGGCCGGCCGGACGCGGCGCGCCAGCACAGCGAGCAGGCGATCGCGAACGCCGAGAAGATCCGCCATCCCTTCACGCTCGCCTTCGCGCTCGTGTTCGGCGCCTATCTCTGCCAGCATTTGCGCGATGTCGAGGGCACGCGCGACCACGCCAACCGCGCCATGATCATCGCCACCGAGCACAATTTCCTGCACTGGAAGCAGCAGGCGGCGATCCTGCGCGGGTGGGCGCTGGCGCAGCTCGGCGAGGCCGACGAAGGTCTCAGCCAGATGCGGTTCGGCCTTGACGAATACGAAGCGATGGATTCCTGGCTCGCCGGCTGCTGGTTCCGCTGCCTGCTCGCGGAGGCCTACGCCAAAGTCGGGATGCGCGATGCCGCCTTGCGCGCGCTGGACGGTGCGCTCGCGACCGCAAGACGGACCGGCGACCACTCCTACCTCGCCGAAGTCTACCGCCTGCAAGGCGAAATCACCCTGTCGGACGGGAATCCGGCCTCGGTGCAGGAGGCCGAGGATCTGTTCAACCTGTCGCTGGAGATCGCGCGCAAGCAGGGCGCGCTGTCCTGGGAGCTTCGCACCGCCGTCAGCCTCGCGCGCCTGTCGCACGAAGCCGGCAAGCGCGAGCACGCTCGTCTCCTGCTCGTACCGATCGTCGGCAAGTTCAGCGAGGGCTTTTCCACGCCGGACCTGAAACAGGCGATGCAACTGATCGACGAGCTCGGCGCGGACGCGCCTGTTCGTGAACAGGCCGATCCCGTGAGATGAGCGATCTTGCCGCCGCGCGTGCGCGTTACGTGGAGCTGATCGCAAAGCGCGAGCGGATCTCCTCGACGCGCCTGCTCGAAGCCCTCGCCACTGTTCCGCGCGAAAAGTTTCTGGCGAAGGGACCCTGGCGCGTCAAGAGCGAAGCGGCGCGCAACTATCGGCTGACGCCGGATGCCGATCCCGTTCATCTGCAGGACAATGTGCTGGTCGCGATCGATGCGCGCCGCAAGCTCGACACCGGACTGCCGAGCCTGTGGGCGCACTTCATCGATTTGCTCGACGTCGGGGAAAAAGACCGTGTCGTCCAGATCGGCTGCGGGCTCGGCTATTTCTCGGCCGTGCTGTCGAAGATCGTGGGGCCCAAAGGCAAGGTGCGGGCGATCGAATGCGATGAGCGGCTTGCGGCGCGCGCCGCAACCTATCTTGGCGCCTATCGCAACGTCGCGGTCGTCCGTGGTGACGGATGCGAGGACATCGGCGAACCCGCCGACGTGATCATCGTTCATGCCGGCTTCTCGCAGCCGCATCCGCTCTGGCTTCGGTCCCTTCGTCCGCGCGGTCGCCTTCTGGTGCCGCTGACCCAGCGAGATCGCGAAGGCGCCGCCCTCAAGATCACCCGCAAGGGCAAGGCGTTCGAAGCCGAGGCGGTGCAGCAGATCCGGATCTTCCCCGGTCAGGGTCGAGGCGTGACCGCGCTCGACGACCGCGTCGCCGACTGGTGGCAGCGTGCCTCCGCGCTGGCGCCGCTGCGCTTTCGCGGCATCGAGCAGGGGCTGCCGTTGGATTAGGGCGCACCGCGCCAAAGTGGTAACTATTGGGAAGTTGCACCCTGTTTTGTTCCCGGCGAGTTGTCTATATTTCCAGCTGGGCCCGGATGAACAGATGGATGACGGATTGAACGAAGGTGTGGTTGGCGATACCGCGAAGCTGATGATGCATCGGCTGATCGTGCGGAGGCTTCGCCGCGACCCATCTTTGGTCGAAAAGGCCAAAGCAGCTCATACCCGTCAGGCTGACCAGTTTACCGATTGGCCTTTCGTGCGCGAGTGGCAGGAGTTGCTTGCTCTTCCGACTGGAGAACTTGCGGTGAAACTGATCAGTCGCGATCGCGTGATGGTCAAATTGCGCAATTCGTCGCCATTCTTTCTCACCGAAGGCGTCCATTTTGGGGATTACGACATGCGCATCCGGCTACGAAGAGCTGCAAGACGAATCGTCGAACGCGCCTTGAGTACTCAAATTGCTTCTGATTGAGATCTGTGATGGCTGAGGGTGGCCCCCGTACGTGATTTCGAGGACTTGCTTAGAGTCGTCAGAGCCCTGGCCTTCGCATTTGACACGGATACGGTGTACATCGTTGGCAGTCAGGCGATACTGGCTTCCATGTCCGATGCGCCAGAGGCGACGAGGCAATCGCCGGAAATCGATGCCTTTCCAGCAAATGCAAAAGTCTAGGAAATGAAGGAGGCCAAGCACACGCGTGACGGTGTGCAGCCCATTGCGTCTGAACACATCGACGGCCTTTTTGGATCTGAAAGCCAGTTCCACCGCACGCATGGTTTCTACATCGATGGCGTCGATGAGACGACGGCTAAGCTCCCGAGAGGATGGCTGAACCGGGCGGTCAGGGTACAAACTGAAGTCGGGGGACGGACGGTGACCGGCGTGGCGCCTGCGCTGGAAGACCTCGTCGTGTCAAAACTCGCCAGGTTGGATGATAGGGATAAGAGGTTCGTCAGCGCGATCCATGGGACGCGGCCTTTGGACCTGGAGCTGATTGAGCAAAGGATACGTAAAACGGATCTTGATCCCACCGTAGCTGAGCAAGCGATCGCCTACGTCAGAAGCCTTGCGTCCGAAGGCTAGCCTTTCCTGCGGTCACCCCTCTGTTTCGCTTTACCTTGATTCAGATTGTGAGTTTCCAGCCTATCTATGCGCCGCTATGAGTACGGCCCATCGCCATACGAGCGCGCGCCATGCATTCCGTTGCCCTGCTGACCGCCAGCTACGCCAAGGATATCGAGCGCTTTTCGCTGCTCAGCGAGAGCATCGACACCTGGTTGACGGGCTACACGCGGCATTATGTTCTCGTTAACGATGAGGATCTGCCGCTGTTCGCGCGGTTCGCTTCCGAGAAGCGTGTCATCGTTCCGGCCTCGCGCTATTTGCCGAAATGGCTGTGGGCGCTGCCGCCGGCTCTCCAGTTCGTCAGCAAACGGCGCGTCTGGCTGTCGCTGCTGTCGTCACCTGTTCATGGTTGGCACATCCAGCAGATCCTCAAGATCGCCGGCGTCCTCAACGCGCCCGAGCAGCGCGTCTGCATCCTGGATTCGGACAATCTGTTCTTCCGCGAATTCGACGTCGGGCAATATGCCGGCGCTGAGAAGACGCCGCTATTCGTCACGCGCAACGGGATCGACGCCGCCCACCCCTTGCATGTCCTGTGGCTCCGCACCGTCGATCAGCTCCTTGGCATCAAGGACCGGTCCTTCCCCGCGGACGACTATGTCGGCAACGCGCTGGTCTGGGACAAGGACACCGCGCGTGCGATGACCGACGCGATCAAGTCGGCGACGGGATTGAACTGGGTTCTGGCACTGTGCCGGAAGAAGAAGTTCTCGGAATATCTCATGTACGGCCATTTCGTCGCGAACGGGCCCGGGCATCTCGCCACCCATCGGGTCACCGAGGACAGCATCGCGGTCTCGCATTGGGATGACACCCGCCTCGACCGCCCGGCCATCGAAGCGATGATGCATGCCGCTTCGCCCGACCAGGTGGCGCTGTGCATCCAGTCCTATTCGTCGACCTCGATCGACGACATCCGCGACGTGTTCCGTCTCAGCTCGCGCGACCGTCGCGGTCCGAGCCTTTCGCCCGATCACATGGGCGACGAGGCCGAATTCGAGGTTCCGAAAGCTCACTAGACCTTACACGTCTCTCGTGAACTTGCTGATCACGTTCATGAACGGCTTCGGCTTGAATTCGCCGTCGAGCGGCAAGGGGCGGTTCGGCTGCTTGTCCGCCCGCGCAAAGGTGCCGTTGATCCAGCTGTAGCGGTCCGAGAGGCCCCAGGTCAGGATCGAGCGCACCGGTCCGCTGGTCGAGATCGCGGTCAAGAGATCGTCGACGCGCTTGGCGACGATGGCATCGCGCACCGCCGGCGTCCCAGTCAGCTTCTGGTCGTCGACATCGAGCTCGGTGACATACACCTCCAGCCCCCAGGACCGCAGCTCGGTGACGAATTCAGCAAGCCCATGGGTGTCGATCTCGAGCTCGGCATGCAGATGCGATTGCAGTCCCACGGCGTGCAACGGCACGCCCTGGTCGAGCAGCTCCATGATGAGATGGCGGTAGGCCGCGCGCTTCGCGATGAACGTGTCCTTGGCCGACTCGATGTCGTATTCGTTGATCGCGAGCTTGACGAAGGGATCGGCCGCGGCCGCCGTGCGGAACGCCAGCGGAATCCAGCGATTGCCCAGATGCTGCGTCCAGAACGACTCGCGCCGGTCTTTCGGGCTGCGCGGATTGTCCGGGATCGGCTCGTTGACGACGTCCCACGACGTCAGCTTGTCCTTGTAATAGGAGACGACGGTGCCGATGTGGTCGACATAGGCGCGCTCGACGCCCTTGGTATCCTTGATCTGCTTGGTCCAGTCCGGAATGTCGTGATACCAGGCGAGCGCGTGCCCGCGCATCGTCAGGTCGTTCTGCCGGGCGAAATCCAGGATCGCGTCGGCACGTTCGAAGGCAAAGGTGTGCGCGTCGGGACGCAGCATCGGCCATTTCAGCTCGAGCACCGGAACCACCTGCGTGCAATAGGTGCTGATGGCTTCGCCGAGCCTGGGATCGGCTTGCAGATCCCAGAGCGTGGCCGCGGCACCAAATCCCTGATTGCGCTGGGCGAGTTTCGACGCCGTCGCTGCGGACGCCGATGCGCCCGCCGCGAGTGCCGCGGCGCTGCCGAGGAGAAATTCGCGTCTGTCGAGCCTGGTCACGGCATTCCTTAATCGGAACCAACGCGCCATCGTACCAAGCGACGCCTTGCAACGCCGGGGTTTCCCCTCGTTGGGTTAACTTTGCCATCTGCGAAATCACGGTTCCTTTCGGTGGCCCTGCCGCCGTCAGGGAAGGGCAAATTTAACGCTAACCCGCGAAAGCGGCCTCAAAGCCGCATTCGCCGCCCGATCTCCAGACTTATGTGACATTCTTCAGAGATGCTGCGGCGCAATTCGTTCGCCCTGCCATGGTCCAATTGATGAACGGCCGTCACACTCGCAACAATGTTGCCGGTCCCGTGCTCGCATGCTGAACCGCCATTTCTCGATTTATCTCGTCGCCTACATCCTGCCTGCGGCGGTGGGCTTCTTCGCCGTCACGGCCTACACCCGGCTGCTGACGCCGGCGGAGTACGGCGTCTATGTCGTCGGCATCAGCCTGGCGGGCATTCTGGGCGCGATCTTCTTCGCCTGGATCAAGCTCTCGGTGTCGCGCTATCAGGCGATGTCGGCCGAGGTGGATTTCCGCGGCACGGCAATGGTCGCCTTCGCGCTGACCGTCGCCGTCCTCTGCGCCACCACGCCGCTGGTCTTCCTGTTCCGCAGCGATCTCAGCGTTGGGCTGCTGCTGGCCAGCATGTTCGTCGCGATCATGGCGAATGCCGTCGATGTCGGCCAGGAGTTCGAACGCGCAAAACTGCGCCCTTACAGGTTCGCGGCGATCTCCATCGTGCGCAGCGTGTCGAGCGTCGGTTTCGGCCTGCTCGGCATCTGGCTCGGCTGGGGTGGATTGGGACTGCTCGCCGCATTCGGCCTGGGTTCGCTCGCCGGGATCATCCTGAACCTCGTCGGTGACCGCACCAGGATCGCGCGCTTTCAGCGCAGCCAGTTCGTGCAGCTCGCGCGCTACGGCCTGCCGCTGACCCTGGCCGGATTGTCCGTTGCGGTCTATTCAGCCTGCGACCGCCTCATCGTGGCTTATTTGCTCGGCAAGGACGCCGCCGGCATCTTTGGCGTCGCCGCCGATCTGCCGCGACAATTCATGGTCATGATCGCCTCCAGCGTCGCCGCGGCGACCGTGCCGCTGGTGTTCCGGTCATTGTCGGAGAAAAACACCGGGACGACGCGGGAGCGGCTGATCGAGAGCCTCGAGCTTCTGCTCGTCGTGGTCGCCCCCGTCGCCATCTGGCTCGCGCTCGCAGCCGACCAGGTCGCCGGCACGCTCGTCGGTGTCGACTTCCGCGCCGGGGTCTCGGCATTGCTGCCGACCCTGGTGCTCGCGCGCTTGTTCGGTATCGCCAATCAATTCTATGTGCAGATCAGCTTCCAGCTCGCCGAGCGACCGTTCATGCTGGCGGCGCAGTCGTTCCTGACGCTGGTCGTCAGCGTCGCGTTGATGTTCGTGCTGGTGGCCAGCCATGGCCTCTACGGCGCGGCGCTGGCGACGCTCGCAACCGAAGCGATCGGCTTCCTCGTTGCCGTCGTCCTGATGCATCGCGCCCATCCGGTCCCGTTCGACCTCCACCGCCTCGCCGGCGTTGCGGTCTCCGCTGCGGCGATGGCGGCTGCGATCCTCCTGGCACGATCCCAGGTCAATGGGATCGGCCTCGTCCCGCTCATGGTCGTAAGTCTCGCCGGCGGGCTCGCTTATGCCGCTGCCGGCTGGTTGCTGAACGTCGCAAACGTCCGGACGCTGTCGCTGCGTTTCCTGCGTACCTTCAACCGCAAGGCGCTGGGCGTTTAAGCCGCGATGTCTGACGAGGCTTGGCCTCACCGTCTGAAGCTCTGAAAGCGCCGCTTGGCCTGGCGATGGCTCGGTTCCGACGGGAAGCTGTCCAGGCGGAGGGCGATTTTGTTGCGTCGGTGGCCATAACCGTGCTTCTTGGGCGGCATGTCGGGAGCAGAGCAGATATGAGCCAAGGAATACCGGAAATCCGCGCGTCGGCGCAGTTGCTCGCCCGTTATCGCGAGCCCGACAACGCGCGGGGTATCCTCGAACTGGCGATTACAGCGATACCGTTCGTCGTCCTCTGGGCTCTGATTTGGGCCGCTCTTGACCAGGGCTATTGGTTTGCCCTCCTGCTGGAGGTGCCCGCGGCGGGTTTGCTGGTCCGCCTCTTCATGATCCAACATGATTGCGGACACGGCTCGTTCTTCCGCGGCCGCGTTGCGAACGATTGGGTCGGCCGAGCCATCGGTGTGATGACACTGACGCCATACGGCTATTGGCGGCATAATCACGCAGGCCATCATGCGAACTCCGGCAATCTCGATCGCAGGGGCCTGGGCGACATCGATACGCTGACCACGCGCGAATTTCTCGGGCGGTCGCGATGGCGTCGGACGCTGTATCGCTTGTATCGACATCCCCTCGTGATGTTTGGCGTCGGTCCCACATATTTGTTCATCTTGAAGCACCGATTGCCGGTCGGGATGATGCGTCGCGGCTGGAAACCCTGGCTGAGCACGATGGGCACGAACATCGGCCTCGCGGTTCTCGCCGTCACGATGATCCAGCTGGTCGGCTATGGGCCGTTCCTGCTCGTGCATCTGCCGATCGTTGTTCTGGCGGCATCGATCGGTGTCTGGCTGTTCTACGTCCAGCACCAGTTCGAGCACACGCACTGGGCCCACGACGAGACCTGGAATTTTCACGACGCCGCGCTGCACGGCAGCTCTCACTACCAACTGCCGGCTGTCTTGCGATGGTTCACGGCAAATATCGGCGTTCACCACATCCATCATTTGTCCAGTCGAATTCCCTGCTATCGCTTGCAGGACGTCTTGCGCGACCATCCGCAGTTCGCTGGTGTCGGGCGGATTACGCTGCTCCAGAGTTTGCGGACCGTGCGGCTGACCTTATGGGACGAGGAGCGGCAGCGGCTCGTCTCCTTTGGCGAGGCGGCCTTGTTTGGCAAGGCAGCCAAGCTTGTTTGAAAAGGCAGTGTCTTGACTCCAGTGGCTCAGCTTACGCCGCCCCCGCGCGGCCGCCGAATGGCGTGAATCCGCGCGATCGGAAGGCGATGGGCGTTCATCGTCCGTTCAACGTGGCTTCGCCGTCCGACGCCGGGCGCTGGGAGCCGTGTCACCGACCCCCGGTCATTCTGTCGCAGCGATAGACCGCCAGCTTCGGCCGCGCGCCGCCCTTCCGCCTGCGTCAACCGTCGTATATGAGATTTATCGCCAGAACGTGCCGAATGTCGCCACAGACGGAACGTAAGGCGGCTGCAATTTCTTAATTCAAAGATCGCAATCTGATCAATGACCGGCGGACTGGCATTTCGACCGAGGATGGCATGAGAAACCTGATGACAACGGCGCAATCCACCGTGGCGATGCGGCGTTGGGGGCCTCCCGGAATTGTGACCCTGGCGGCAATGCTCGCCTTTGCGGCCGTGGCTCCGGCCAATGCCGCCAAGCAGGCGCGTCAGCCAACCGAGGCGGTGGCGCCGCGCGAGGCCGGCGAACCGATCATGGCGATCGTCTCGATCAAGAGCCAGCAGGTCACCTTCTACGACGCCGAGGGCTGGATTTTTCGCGCGCCGGTGTCCACCGGCACGACGGGGCGCGAGACGCCCGCCGGCGTCTTCGCCATCGTCGAGAAGGACAAGGACCACCACTCGACCATGTATGACGACGCCTGGATGCCGAACATGCAGCGCATCACCTGGAACGGCATCGCGCTGCATGGCGGGCCGCTGCCGGGCTATGCCGCTTCGCATGGCTGCGTGCGAATGCCGTTCGGCTTCGCGGAGGGCCTGTTCGACAAGACCAACATCGGGATGCGGGTGATCATCTCGCCGAACGACGCGGCTCCGATGGACATCGTTCATCCCGCACTGTTCATGCCGAAGCGGGACGCCATTGCGGCGGCGCCGGGCCAAATCGGCAAGCTCTCCGGCGAGGCCGAGGAGGCCACAAGGGTGGCCGACGAGGCGAAGAAGGCCGCGACTTTGGCCGCGAAAGAGGCGGCATCGCTGCCGGCCTCGCTGCGCAAGCTCGAACAGCAGAAGACCCGCGCTGATGCCGAGCTCGCCTTCGCCGACAAGCAGCTCGCGGCCGCCAAGACCGATCAGGCCCGCGCCAAGGCCGAGGAGCTGAAGCAGAAGGCCGCCACCAGGGCCGCCGACGCGACGACGCAGCTCGATGCTGCCAAGATTGCCGCACAACCGAAGCGCGATGCGGTCGCGGCCACGAAAGAGGCGGCCAAGGCGGCAGCGGCCAGGAAGGCCGACGCCGTGAAGGCCGCGACCGACGCAAAGCTCGCGCTCGAGCCGGTCTCGGTCTACATCAGCCGTGCGACGCAGAAGCTCTATGTGCGGCGGAACACGCACAAGCCGGCACCGGACGGCGGCGGCGAGGTGTTCGACACCAGCATCGAGGTCCCCGTCACCATCCGCAATCCGGACCTGCCGCTCGGCACGCATATCTTCACGGCGATGGCGAAGAACGACGCCGGCCTGCGCTGGAGCGTGGTCACGATCGAAGACGGCGACAATGCCAAGGACGCGCTCGATCGCATCACCATCCCGCAGGAGGTGCTCGATCGCATCGCGCCGACCGCGTTGCCGCGGTCCTCGATCATCATCTCGGACGAGCCACTGAGCAGCGAGACCAACTACCGCACCGAGTTCGTCGCGGTGCTGAGCAACCAGCCCCAGGGCGGTTTCATCACGCGCAAGCCGACCGCGCCTCCGATGGCGATGGCGAGCGACGACGGCTGGGACAATGGCGGCAACGGCTTCGGCTTCTTCTTCCAGCGCGATCCGAACCCGCAGCCCGTCAATCCGCGCCGGCGCGGCCAGTATCAATATTATCAGCCGGCACAGCCGATGCAGCGGGGCTTCTGGTAGGAGGCGGGCAGATCGAAGCCCGTCAGGACCGCCGCGCCTCGATCACGATAGCCTGGATCTTGCCCTCGATCGGTCCGGACCCATGGCGCGCTCGGATCGCCTCGGCAACGATGTCGGTCGCAGCCTGAAGCTTGCTGGCATCGCGGGCCTCGATCTCGCTGCGCAGCGGCGTGCCCTGGCAGAGCGCGATCGCGACGTGCTCGGGCGATGGCGCGCGGCTTATTTCAGCTCGCGTTTCGATCGATATGTCACCGAAGCCTGCGCGTTCGAGGTCGGTTCTGATGACCGCCTTGTCGTGATAGCCGTGCGGCGTCCGGGCCATGAAACGGGGCGGGTCGTCGGGAAACAGCTTTTCAAGCGCTATCGTGGCTTCATGCGTCAGCACATTGTCCTCGATGCGGTCCCAGACGTTGAACACGAACGCGCCATTGCCGTTGAGGACGCGCTTCACTTCTCCGTAAGCCTTGACGCGGTCCGGAAAGAACATGGCGCCGAACTGGCAGCAGACCACGTCGAATTCGGCATCGTCGAAGGGCAGGGCCGATCCGTCGGCCTGGCGCCACGAGATGCGATCGTCGTCTGCCTGACGCTGCGCCGCGACGGCGAGCATCGGCTCGTTGAGGTCGGTCGCGACATAACGGACGCCGGGCGGCAGCGCCGCCGCCACCGCGCGCGTCACCGCGCCGGTGCCTGCCGCGATCTCGAGCAGCACGGAGGGAGAGCGGGCCGCGACACGTCTTGCGATGTCGTCGGCGTAAACGGCGAAGATCAGCGGGACCAGATATTCGTCGTAGAGTTTCGGGATCGAGCCGGCGAAAACCTTGTCAGTGTTGGACATGCTTGCCTCGCTGAAGGTTCGGACACGAGGCTCACGTTACCATGGATTTCTACCGCGCCAGCAGCCCGGTGAACCCGGTCGGTCCTGCATCCCCTTGCCGACCTCCGGCGTCATCGGCTCACGCCGACCTCGCGGATCGGCCGCGTGCCATCCCAGCTCAAAGCCGTCTGCCGGACCTTCTCGAAGAACGGCCCCTTGGTGCCGCTGATGTCGGAGATCTCGATCACGGTCCCTGGATGGGCCTGGGTGTCGAAATAGGCAAAGCGCCCTCTGTCGCCGCCGATCTGGCCCTCGTGGCCGATCCTGTAGCCGAGCCCGAGCGCCCTGTCGTAGAGCGCCTGGTAGTCGTGGCTCCAGTAGGACATGTGCTGGAGGCCTTCATGGCCGGACTCGAGGAATTCCCTGTACAGCGAGGGCGCGTCGTTGCGCTGCTGGATCAGCTCGATCTGGAGATCGCCGGAATTGGCCAGCGCGATGCTCATCTCGACGGCAGAGTTTTCGCCGCGATGGCGAAACCAGTCGGTCTGGATGCGATCCATGTAGTACCAGGGGCCGACGCCCATCACCTCGATCCAGTGCTTCATCGCGGCGTGGATGTCCCGCACCACATACCCGTTCTGACGCACCGCGCCGAAGATGCGGCTCATGCCGGCGCTCTCCTTGTTACCTTGTTCACCCGACCTCGCTTTACTTCACTTCAATGCCCGCGTCCTTGGCAACCTGCTTCCAGGCCGCGATGTCGCGAGCGTTGATGTCACGCTGCTCGTCGCCCGCCACGAATTGCGGCGTGATGCCGAGCCCGAGCAGCTTCTCCTTCACCTCGGCATCGGCGAGCGCGTCCTTCAGTGCCGCCGACAGCTTTCTTGCGATCGGTTCGGCAAGGCCCGCAGGCGCATACATCGCCCAGGACAGGCTGCGGTCGAACGGCACGCCCTGTTCCTTGTAGCTTGCGACATCCGGCAGGCTCGGCGAGCGCTCGCCGCAGGCGGCCAGCGCCTTGATCGAGCCGTCCTTCACCAGCGGCGTCGCGGTCGCCATGTCGAGCGTCGCCAGCGAGATGTGGCCGCCGAGCAGATCGCCGGCCAGTTTGGCGATGCCGTTGAACGGCACGTGGTCCATCTTGATTCCGGTCTGCTGCATCAGGATTTCCGCGCAGAATTGTCCGGTCGAGCCCACGCCCCAGCTTCCGTACTGGATCGGCTCGCCCTTTTTGGCCAGCGCGATCAGGCCCTTGATGTCGTTGGCCGCAAAATCCTTGGTCGCCACCAGCATGATCGAGGACGTGCCGATGCGCCCGATCGTGGTGAAGTCCTTGATCGAATCGTAGGGCAGTTTCGGATAGATCGCCGGCGCCAGCACATGCGTGGTCATGCCGCCAACGGTGATGGTGTAGCCGTCGTTCGCCGACGCCGCGACCATCTGCGTGCCGAGCGTGCCGGCAGCCCCGGTGTGGTTCTCGATATAGACGCTCTGTCCGAGCGTCTTGCCCATCCTGTCGCCGAGCAGTCGTCCGATCACGTCGCCGCCGCCGCCGGCCGCATAAGGCAGCAGCATCCTGATCTTGTGGGTGGGATAGGCGGCTGGGTCCTCGGCGCGCGCAGGCAGCATTGCAGAGGACGTTGCGACCAATGACAATGTTGCGGCGCGCAGCAGACGAAAATGGACGAAGCGCGCCATGACCCAGTCTCCCCAGATTGCTCTCCGCTTCTTTTGAGAGCGGAGTTGAAGCGCAAGACCGAACGAGCGATCGTGCCGACGGTTGACTAGCGAACGATCGTTCGTTAGTCAAGCCCGCATGGCTGTCCACACCACCAGCGCGGCGGAAGCGGCTGCGCCCACGACCCGCGCGCGCATCCTCGCCGAGGCGCTCGATCTGTTCGCGCAGAGCGGCTATGGCGGCGCCTCGATGCGCGAGCTCGCGCGTCGCGTCGGCATCCGCGAGAGCAGCCTCTACAATCACTTCGCTGGCAAGGCCGCGATCCTCGAGGCGATCGTCAGCGAGCACGGACCGGCCAGCTCGGCGAGCCGGCTGGAAGAGCCGCGCTACAGGCAGCTCGCGCGCCAGCCCGCCGCGTTCTGCCGGCAGTTTGCATTGGATCTCGTCGAGCAATGGTCAGATCCGCGCGAGCACCAGTTTCAGAAAGTCATCACCGCCGAGCGCAACCGCGTGCCCGGCATCCGCGCCAAATTTGCCGATCATTTTTACGCGCGCGAGCAGAGCATGATGACGGATTATTTCCGCGGTTTTGCGCTCGCCGGTCTGGTCTCGACGCCGGATCCGCGCGAGACCGCGCGACTGTTCGCGGCCGGGCTGATCTACATCCGTCTCGAGCATTACGTGATGGGCGCGGCACCGTCGCCGCGGCCGAAGGTGATCGAGGCGATCGACCGCTATCTCGCCTTCTTCCTGTCGCTGATCGCAGCGGATGGCGGGACGCAGGACAACAAGAAACGAAAAGCCAAGGGAGAGAATCGTGGCAAGGCTGCCCCTGATTGATCCGGAGACGACCAGCGGCGACATCCGCGCCTCGTTCGACCGCATGCCGGTCAAGCTGAATATTTTCCGCATGATGGCGCATGCCGAGGCCAACATGATCCCGGCGATGCGGCTCGGCAATTCGATCCTGCACAAGCAGAAGCTCAGTGCGGTCAATCGCGAACTCCTGATCCTCCAGGCCGCCCAGCTCGAAGGCGGCGCCTATGAGTGGCGCCAGCACGTGCCGATCGCGCTCGGGGTCGGCTGCACGCAAGCACAGATCGATGCGGTCGAGCGCGCCGACTACGATGCCGCCGGCTTGAGCGAGGCCGAGCGCGCGCTGCTGAAATTCGGCCGCGAAGTGGTCGAGAACGTTCGCGTTCCCCAGGCGATCTTCGCCGCCATGCGCGAGCATTTCAGCGACCAGGAGATCGTCGAATCCATCGTCGCGCTCGGCTTCTACATGATGATGGCGCGTGTCACCGAAGCAACCGAGACCGATCTTGATCCGGCAGCCGGCATGAAGGTCTATGACGGCGGCAAGAAATAGGCGGCTCGCATGTCCGAAAATCCCGAGACCAGGCCGGACCGCTATGTTCGCCCGCCGAGTGCGGAATCGCTGGGCGAAGCGCCGGGCAGGGGACGCCTCCAGGGCCGCCGGATCCTGATCGTCGGCGGTGGCCAGCGCGTGTTCGAGGCCGCCACCGATCCGATCGGCAACGGCCGCGCCATGAGCATTCTCTGCGCCCGCGAGGGCGCCAAGGTTGCGGTCGCCGATCTCAACCACACCTCCGCGCAGCAGACCGTCAAGCACATCACCGACGAAGGCGGCGAGGGCTTTGCCATCACGGCCGATGTCACCTCTGAATCCGACGTCCAGCGCATGATCGAGGAAGCACATCGCGCCATGGGCGGGCTCGACGGCATGGTCCTCAACATCGGCACCTTCGGCAAAGTCGGGCTCGACGCCGTCAGCCCCGAGGAGTGGAATGCGATCTACGACGTCAACGTTCGCGGCCCGATGCTGTGCTGCCGCGCAGGCCTGCCGAAATTCGACAACGGCGGCGCCATCGTCTTCATCTCCTCCATCGCCGCGCTGAAGGCCGGCTCGCAGATGGCGGTGTATGATTCCTCGAAAGCCGCGCTCGGCGGCCTCATGCGCAACATCGCCCATCTCGGATCGCGCTGCGGCATCCGCGCCAATCTGGTCTATCCCGGCCTGGTCGACACGCCGAACGGCCGCGAGGCCGGCGCCGGCCGCCCCTCGCGCGGCAAGGGCCAAATCCCGTTCGGCCGCCAGGCCACCGCCTGGGAGATCGCCTATGCCGTGCTGTTCTTCCTATCGGACGAGAGCGTCTACGTCACCGCGCAGACGCTCGCGGTCGATAGTGGGCTGAGCGGGATGTGAGAGGGCGCCTCGCGCCTATGGCCGGGGGGCGCGCGCTTGGCAGATCAGGTGGTCCAGCGAGACGCGTCCCGGCCCGTAGGCCATGATGGCGAGCGCCATCGCCGCCCAGGTGATGTGGATCGGCCAGCCGTCAGGCACGGTCAGCTCGACGATGGCGGTCATGAACAGCAGTCCGAGCGCCGCAAACCGCGTGCCGAAGCCGAGCAGGAGAAGGATCGGAAACATGATCTCTCCGCATCCGGAGAGGAATGCCATCACGGTCGGCGCCGGATAATGATAGGGCCCGCCCGGCAGATGCAGCATGAACTCGTCGCTGAACAACGTCACCGCGGTGTCGTTGAGCCTGAGGAAGCCTGCCCATTTGAGCATGCCGGAACGCCAGAACGGCACCGCCAGCGCGACGCGGAGCACGAGCTGAACGACCGACGGCGAGGCGACGGTCTGCAGGAGATGATTGGCCTTGTCGACGAGGAGCCCGAGCGAGGGGAGGCCGCCACCCGCCTGCATGCGTTGGTCCGTGATCATCAGACGTCTCCGAAAGCGATTGAGGTGAAGGCGCCCGCCTCGATCAGGCCGGTGATGTTCGAAGCGATGTCGAAGTCGGCCGCCGCGTCCAGCGCGCGTGCAGCGGCCTCGCCGAGCGGCCGACCCGACATCAGGCTGCTCGCGAATGCGGCTCCGCCGGGCGGCAGATGCCGGACCACGACATCGAATTCGGCGCGCGTGACCAACGCGTCCTCCGGTGTCGCAGCGTCGATGCGCCCGACCGGCGACGTGTCGCGATTGGCTGCGAATATCGTCACCGCCGCGAATTGCGACCGCACGATTCCCGCTGCCGGGTGCGGTACGAGAACGAGATCGCCCAGCCGCTCCGGCGCAACCGCTGCAAGCTGCGCCGGCGAGAGCGGTGCCGCGTCCGCGGCGTGATAGGCATCCAGCCAGGCCCGCTCGATGCGGGCGACATCCGCGAGCCATGGCATCATCTGCGCATGTTCATATTGCGCGATGAAGGCCGGGAAGTCGCGGCCATACTCGAACAGCAACGGTGAGATCGGCGGCGTCTGGCGAACATGGAAGCGCGCCATGGCGCGGAAGAAGTCGGTGCCGGTGATGCGCTGCACCGCCGGATAGATCGCAGCGAGCGCGTCGATCAGGCTGACCGTGACATTGTTGCGGTAGACATCGTAGCGCTTGCCGGGTCCCTTGCCGTTCGGACCGGTCACGATCTCAGGAGCAGGGCGCACCGGGTCCAGCAACGCCGGTGCAAAGGCTGCGGCAAAGCAAAGCTCAAGCGGCATGACGATCTCCCGTCAACCCGGCCGGGCGGCAACGATCGAGGATCGCCTGGGCAGCGGCGGCTTCCGCTTGCAGGACCGGCCAATCCGGGATCTTGCTGTCCCACTCGATCAGCGTCGGCACGCCGCCGCGGCGCTGGACCACGATCTCGTACAGCTTCCACACGGCGTCCGCGACCGGGCCGTCATGGCTGTCGATCAGCAGCAGATCGCCTTCGTCGTCGGCCTGCTCGGCATGGCCGGCGAGATGGATCTCCCCGACGCGCGCCAGCGGAAAGTCCGCGAGGTAGTCGAGTGCTGAGAATCCGTGATTGGTCGCGGATACGAATACATTGTTGATATCGAGCAGCAGCCCGCAACCGGTCCGTTCGGCAACGGCGCGGATGAAATCCGTCTCACTCATCGACGATTCGCGGAAGGCGACATAGGTCGACGGGTTTTCCAGCAGCAGCGGGCGGCGGATCGCGTCCTGCACCTGATCGATGTGATCGCAGACGTTTCGGAGCGTGGCTGCGGTGTAAGGCAGCGGCAACAGATCGTTGAAGAAGCTGGTCTCATGCGTCGACCAGGCGAGATGCTCGGATACCAGCGCGGGCTGGTAACGCGCCACCAGGCCACGAAAGCGGGCCAGATGCGCCTTGTCGAGCGGCTGCGGTCCGCCGATCGACATGCACACGCCGTGCAGCGACAGCGGATGGTCGCGGCGGATCGCTTCCAGCGCGCGATGCGGCGGTCCGCCTGCGCCCATGTAGTTCTCGGCGTGGACCTCGAAGAAGCCGCGTTGCCGTTTCGCGCCCAGGATCGCCTGAAGGTGTTCCGGCTTGAAGCTGGTCCCGGCGACGCCGCTGATGGGGGCGGAATAGCGGAGGGGCACCGCAGACATGTCAGGCGCGATGGCCGTCGTCATGGTTTCTCTCCGCTCTTCCCTGTTGTCGCGGTCGCGAGGCCGCGCGTCAGACCGGCTTGAGCGAGCCCTTCTTGCCGCCCGGCAGCTCGATGCTGGTGCAGGTGCCGCCCTGGACGAATTTCCAGGCATTGCCCTGGAAGTCAGCAGTCGAGGTGCCCTGGCAGGTCGTGCCCGGTCCGGCCGCGCAATCGTTCTGGCCCTTCAGTGCGACGCCGAAGCATTTTTCCTTCTTGGCCGCGACGGCCGCATCGCCCTCGGCCTTGGTCAGCGGAGCAGCAGTGGCCAGGGTCGCGAGTGCGGTCGACATGGCGCCGGCGAGAACAAGCGTGGTCACGGCAAGTTTGGCAGACATCGAATTCTCCTTTCGAGATGGCATCGCTTGGCAAGCGAAGAGCGCATTGTCCGGTTCGTCTCGCACTCGGCTCGCGTTACTGATCGAGCAGGTCACGAGTCCGTGAGGCCGTCAGATCGGCGCACGGCTGTGCGCTTGGATCGGATTAGCGGGTGACGGGTCGGTCAATCCAATGCCTAGTCTCTATCGAGACCTTAGCCGGAGAGCATTGGCGGCGGCACGCGGTGCCTGCCAGAGGTAACGAATGCACGCGTGCCGCGTAGAGCGGTAACAGGAGGTGGCCAGTCGCCGCTTTGCCGGAGAACGGAAACAGCGATGAATGTCAATCCCGGACGGCACCTGCGCGAGATCGCGAAGCTGACGGTCAGCATTCGGCTGGCCGTCTCGGCGCTGGTCCTGACCGCGATCCTTTTGACCGCGGCTCTCTCCAGCCTCCTGTGGTGGCGCACGGCGGAGGCGGCGAGCCGGCAGCTCGCATCGACCATCAACGAGCAGATCGTGGCCGCCGTCCGCAAGGAGGTTGCCGCGATCGTGGACGAGGCGCGTGCCGCCCACACCGCGATCCGCACCCTGTTCCTGCAGAACGTGCTCGACACCCGCGACGCCGACAAGCGCGAATTCGTGTTCCTGTCGCAACTGCAATCGCAGGCGACGATCTCCTGGGTTGCCTTCGGCTGGCCCGACGGGTCCTTCTTCGCCGCGCACAAGCTCGGCGACCGCCGCCTGGAGATGATGGAGATCTCGCTGACCGATCATGCCGGCCAGCGCCGCATCGATGAGTACGAGGTGGTGCCCGGCGACATCGAATTCGCCAATCGCCGTTTCGAGCCGACCGATTTTCGCGTCGCGGATCGCGCCTGGTTCAAGACCGGGCTGGCGGGCGAGGAACCGGAGTGGTTCAAGGTCATGGACCATCCGACCGGCGAGCGGCCGTCGATTGCCTTTGCCGGTCCGATCGACGTCTACCAGGAGCGGCAGGGCGTCCTCGCCATCGTCATCGAGTACACCAGGCTCGCGCGCTTCCTGTCGCAGCTCGAGGTCGGGCGCACCGGAACGGCCTTCATCATCGACGGCAGTGGCGAGCTGATCGCGGCGCCCGACAAGGATGCCGACGAGCTGCACGCCGCGAAGAGCGATACGACGCTGCTACCGCTGGCGCGGATGGCACTCGTGAAGGCGGGCGAGGATGGCCGCAAGGAAGCCTGGCGAAACCGGCTGACGTCAGCTGGCGGGGCTTACGAAGTGGCGCTGACGCCGCTGCCGTTTCCCGGCTGGTCGCTGGCGACCGTGATCCCCGAGGCCGAGTTCCTCGGTCCGGTCGAGACGACGCTGCGCCGCCTGATCCTCGGCCTTGCCATCGGCGCCGTGCTCGCAGCGCTGGCCTCGGCGATGCTGGCGCGTTCCGTCATCGCCGCACCGCTGTCGCGCGTCGTGGGCGAGCTGCGTCATGTCGAAGCCTTCGCGCTGGAGCAGGTCCGCCGCCATCCGTCGCGGCTCAAGGAGATCGCGAGCCTGTCGGGCGCGATCGCCGAGATGGCGGCCGGCCTGTCGGCGTTTCGCAAATTCATCCCGGCCGATCTGGTCCGCTCGCTGTTGCGCCAGGGCGTCGAGGCAAGGCCAGGTGGCAGCATGCAGGAGCTCAGCGTGATGTTCGTCGACATCGCCGGCTTCACCGGGCTGTCCGAGCGGCTGGGCGACCGTGTCGTGCCGCTGTTGTCGCGCTATCTCGACCTCGCCTCCGAGGCCGTCGTCGCCAATGGCGGCACCATCGACAAGTTCATCGGCGACGCCGTCATGGCGTTCTGGGGCGCGCCGCAGCCGCAGGCCGACCACGCGCTGCGCTGCTGCCGCGCGGCGCTCGGCTGTTGCAGGGCCATCGCGGCGTCGGGCCTTGCCGACGATCTCGGTCAGCCGCTCCAGATCCGCATCGGGATCAACTCCGGCCGCATGCTGGTCGGCAATATCGGCTCCGAGCTGCGCCTGAATTATACCGTGATCGGCGATGCCGTGAACGTCGCGAGCCGCCTCGAGGGCGCCAACAAATCCTACGGCACGCAAATCCTCATTGGCGAAGCGACCGAACGTCTCGCACGCAGCGCCATCATCACGCGCGAGATCGACAGCATCGCCGTGTATGGACGCGAGGAGGGGTTTGCGGTCTACGAGTTGGTCGGACTCGTCGGGGAGAGCGGCGACGAGACGCTCGATTGGATCGTCCGCTATGAACAGGGCCTCGCGAACTATCGCGCGCGCCGGTTCGCGGCTGCACTTGCTGATTTTGAAGCCGTGCTGAACATGCGCGGCCCGGATCGTCCGGCTGAACTGATGCGCGATCGCTGCGGGCAGTTGGTCGAGAGCGCGCCTGATGTTGCGTGGCGCCCGGTCGCGGCACTGACGACGAAGTAGTTGCGAAAGATTGGCGTGCTGACGGACGAGAGCTGGCGACGATCCCGTCTGCATGATACGCAACTGGCACCCGCCCTCTTGCGCTCCCGGACTACCTCGAGACATGAAAATCACACTGCTGAAATCCGAAGACTACGCCCGCTCGCCCTGGAAGAACGGCGGCGGCATCTTCACCGATATTGCGGACGCCCATCGCGCTGGTTCCTCAGCGAAGGATTGGGACAGCCTGCTGTGGCGCTTCGCGGCTACGCCGATCGTGGCGCCCGGGCCGTTTTCCCATATGCCCGGCATCGACCGTTTGCAGATGGTGGTCGGCGGGCGCGGACTGGTGCTGAAGTCGCCCACCCAGGAGTTCGACGAGCGCGAGCCGTTCACCACGGTGCGCTTCACCGGCGAGCTCGAGATCGTGACCAGGCTCGAGGAAGGGCCAGTCGAAGTTGTGAATTTGATGGGCCGGCGCGGTGCGGTCGCGCTTGAGCTCGAAGCGCTCAGGGAGCCCGGTGAGCGGCGATTGTCCGCCGGCACGCATCTCATCTATGCGGCGCGCGGCGACTGCGGCATCCGTCTCGACGGCACGGATTTTTCGATTTCGCACGAAAACACCTTGAAAGTCGAACTGACCGGGGTGTCGACGCTTGCGCTCGTCTCGGGACTGGCCGTGCTGGGCTCTATCCAGGTCGTCGGCTGAACAGCGTTCCCGCCCATCAGAGCACTGCGTACAATCCGTGCAACTGGCTAGGTTGACGCCGTCGCGCCGGAGCACGATATCTGCCCTGATGCAGACCGCCGCCCAAAGCACGATGTGGGTGGCCACGATATGAACGGGCAGATATGACCGCGCCAGACAAGAAATCCGCCACGCTGTCCGACGGAGTCGTCGATTGGCTGATCAACGGAACGCGCGACGAGCGCTTCATCGACAATATCTTTGCGGAGATGTGCATCCGGCTTCAGCAGGCCGGCATTCCGCTGGCGCGGTCGACGCTTCACGTGCTGATCCAGCACCCGCAATGGCTGGGCGCCCGTTTCATGTGGTCCGACGGCATGCGCGAGGCGGAGATTGCACGGGTCGACCATGACGTCCGCGAGCGGTCCGAATTCATCGGCAGTCCCGCCAGCGAAATGTTCGACGGCGCGACCGAGTTGCGCGAAAATCTCGAGCGGGACCCCGCGCTCGGCCGCAAGCACACGCTCTACCGCGAGATGCGCGCGCAGGGCCTCACCGACTATGTGGCCTGGCCGCTCTATCACACGCTCGGCAAGCGCCATCTCGTCACCTTTGCGACCAACCGGCCCGGCGGCTTCGACGACACCCATGTCGCTGCCCTCAAGAACCTATTGCCTGTCCTGGCGCTGGTCAGCGAGATCCGTGTCAAGAACCGGCTGGCGCGGACGCTGCTCGAGACCTATGTCGGCTCCCATGCCGGTGAGCTCATCCTGGCCGGCGCGACGCGGCGCGGCACCGGCACGACGGTGCGCGCCGCGATCATGATCTGCGATCTGCGCGACTTCACCAAGATTTCCGACAATTGGCCGCGCGACGACGTCATCGATCTGCTCAACGACTATTTCGACGCGATGTCGGAGCCGATCGCGCGTCATGGCGGCGAGATCTTGAAATTCATCGGTGACGGCCTGCTTGCGATCTTCCCGCTGAGCGAGCCCGAGGCCTGCGCAAACCTGCTGCATGCCGTGACCGAAGCCCGTCAGGCCATGACCGCGTTGAACGAGCGCAACAACGGCACCGGCCGCGCGCCGTTGAACTACGGCATCGGCGTCCATGTCGGAGACGTCATGTACGGCAATATCGGATCGTCCACCCGGCTCGACTTCACCGTGATCGGTCCCGCCGTGAACATGGCCTCGCGGCTCGAAGCTCTGACCAAGCAATTGGGAAAGAAAGTGTTGCTGTCACGCGACTTTGCCGAGCTGGTCGAGCGAGAGTTCGAGCTGGAGCATGTCGGAAAATATGAGGTGCGCGGCTTCAGCGATCCGATCGAGCTCTTTGCGTTTTGAAGATGACGGGCGCCCCCTGGGCTACGCAGCGGGCGAGCTTCGAGTCCTGTTGCCAACGCAGGATTGTGTGACTACGCTCGGGCGAAGCCGCCCAAGCGTTTTCATCCAAGCGTGTCATCGATCGGCCGCACGTTCATGCCAAAATTCCTCCGCATCGGACTCCATCAGTCGAACGTATCGGGTTACACGTCGAAGGCGTGGTGCGTCCGGCGCGTCGGCACGGCGATCCTCCTGAAATGGGGCGCCGTGGAGGTCCAGGGCGCGGGTGACGGACGAAAGGTCTACTGGACCCGTCTGCCGCAGGAGAAGACAATTCGCTGCGGCAGCGCGCAGCGTGCCCAGGATTACGCCAAGGCCGCGATCGCGCGGCGCCGCAATCATCGTTATGAACCGCTCGTCGGCGCCATCGTGCTCCGACGCCGACCGGCCGCAGGCAGCACCGAACTCAAGCGAGCGCTCGCCACGATCCTGATCGTCGATATCGTCGGCTCCACCGCAAAAGCCGCAAAGCTCGGCGATGCCCGCTGGACCAAGATCATGGGTCATTATTACGCGGCGGTCCGCAAGGAGCTGAAGAGCTCGCGAGGCAAGGAAGTCACGACCACGGGCGACGGCGTGCTGGCGACGTTCAAGACGCCGGCTGCCGGCATCAATTGCGCGACCGCGATCCAGAAGGCCGTGCGTACGCTCGGCCTCGAGATCAGGGTCGGCCTGCATGCCGGCGAATACACCGTGAGCGGCACCGAGGCGGTCGGCCTCGCCTTCCACATCGGCACCCGCGTCGCCGCAAAGGCGCGCGCCGGTGAAGTCTTGGTCTCCGGCGCGGTGAAGGAGCTGATGACGACGCAGTCCGAGATCCGCTTCAGGGATCACGGCCTGCATCAGCTCAAGGGCGTCCCGGAAAAATGGAGGCTCTATAGAGTGGAGGGGTGAGAGTGGGTGAAGCTCTCACCGTCCTTCGTAAACGGGTGGACGCTTCTGCGCCTCGGCATCCCGCCCTTCCTGGAAATCCCTCGTCGTGAGCAGCGCGCGATATTGGTCGCCAAGCTTGGCGAGCGCGGTCTCGGGGTCTTCGAGCGCAAGGCGCGAGGACGCCATGGAGGTCTTGATGCCGAGGGGAGCGCATGCGGCGATCTTCTCGGCGATCTCGACAGCCTTCGCGAGGGCGGAGTCGCGGTTTGCTGCCACCTCCTGAACCGTTCCGATCCGGAGCGCTTCGTTCGCATCCCAATGATCGCCCGTGAGAATGAACCGCATGGCATTTCCCCAGCCGGCTTCTCGGGGGAAGCGGACGGTTGAACCGCCTCCGGGAAAGCGGCCGTGTGTGTTCTCGTCCTGGCCGAAATCCGTGTCTTCCGATGCGATGCGGACGTCCGCAACGAGGAAGATCTCGTGGGCCATATTCCAGGTGTCGCCATGCACCGCGACAATCAGCGGCTTGGTGAGCGCCGGCTTGGTTCGCCCGAGCGGGTCGATGAAGCCGGGTCCCTCCATCATCGTCCTTCCCGATTGGGCGAATGCCTTGTAGGCGTCGACATCGACACCTCTGGAGAAGCGTTCGCCGTAGCCGAACAGAACCGCCGCACGCAGCGAGGGATCCCGATCGTACTGGTAGTAGGCTCTCGCCAGGTTTTCCGTCGCCTCCGGATCCAGCCGATTGTCGATGCCGGGCCTGTTGATGCCGATCAGCACGATGTGGCCTTTGCGCTCGATGGTGATCTTGGTCCGCTCACTGTACGGAATGTCCGCCATCGGCGCGGACTCGTCAGGTTGTGACATCTGGATTCCATCTTCCCATGCTTGGGCCTGCAACGCGACTGGTCTCGAAACAGCGGTCATGACCGATGCCGATGATGTCGCTCCGGCGCGGGCCGGTCGATGCGATCACCTGAATGATGAGAGCGCTGCAACGATGATGTGGTACCGTGCGGGGAATTGCATCAGGGCCGACACGCGCGATCGTGCGTATCCGAAAACGCGTCTACGTTTTCGAAATGACGATGAATGAGGGTGTGGGCTCAAGAGCGTGCCGGAGCTATGGCGGGTTTGGGACTGAGGCGATGCGCGCGGGGCGCATCCGCGCCCTCATCTCATCTGGACGACGATTTTCCCCTTGGCTCGTCCCTTTTCGAGATAGGCCAGCGCCTCTTTCGCCTGTTCGAGCGGAAAGACCTTGTCGATCACCGGCCGGATGCGCTCCGCCTTGAGGAGCTCGCCGATCTCGGCGAGTTGCCTGCCGTCCGGGTGCACGAACACGAACGAATAGTCCGCGCCCATTTTGCCGGCGTGGCGAATGATCTTGCGGCTCAGCCATCCGAACAGCAGCACCATGAAGACATTCATTCCCCGGGCGCGCGCGAACGCGGCGTCCGGCGGCCCGACCAGCGAAGCAATCCTGCTCCCCCGCTTCAGGATACGAAGCGATGTCTCGAGCGCGTCGCCCCTGAGCGTACCCAGCACCGCGTCGTAATCCCGCAGCACCGCCTCGAATTGCTGGGTTTTGTAGTCGATCACCTCGTCAGCCCCGAGGCTGCGCACCAGATCGATGTTTCCAGTGCTGGTCGTCGTCCCGACTTTGGCGCCCAGATGTTTCGCGAGTTGGATCGCGAATGTGCCGATGCCGCCGGCGCCCGCGGGGATGAACACCTTCTGGCCGGGCTTGAGACGTATGTGCTCCCTAAGAGCTTGCCATGATGTCAGGCCGACCATCGGGATCGAGGCCGCGTGCACGAAGTCCAGATTCGGCGGCTTGAGCGCGGCGGCATCCTCCGGCACGGTCGCGAATTCGGCGAGAGCGCCGGTGCCGTGATCGAAGATGCTGGCGAAGACGGCGTCGCCCGGCTTGAAGCGGGTCACGCGGCTTCCGACCTCGACGACAAGGCCCGCGAGATCGCTGCCCAGCGTGGCCGGCAACTGAAACTTGAGGATCGGCTTGAACGTTCCCTTCGGAATCATGTTGTCGATCGGGTTCAAGCCCGCGGCGTGAACCTGGACCAGAATTTCGTTCGGTTTGGGTGTCGGCAGCGGGACCTCGGCGAACGCGATCTGGTCCGGCTTGCCGTAACGCTTGAAAATGAGGGCTTTCATTTTTCCTCTCGGTCCGAAGGTTCTTCGCAACAGCAAGCTTGCGGCCGTCAGAAAGCCCGCGCGGTGCGGGCGGGCTGCGGCGCCGCCGTCGCGTCGAGCCGCAAATCCTTTCGGATCCCGGCATCCACCAGGACTGCAGGCGCAAACCTGCGTAGCAACCGCAGGCGCTTCGCAAGGCTGCCGGCCGCGTATTTGAGCTGCGGGTGCGCCGCGCTCGCGGCCTTCAGTACGGTCTCGGCCACCACGCCGGGCTGTTCGGCCGTCGCCATCACCTCGTTCACCCGCTTGGTCACGCCGGCGCGCGCCTCGCGATATTCGTCGAACGTGGCGTCGGGCTCCATGAAGTTCGCGTCGAACGGGGTCTTGGTGTAGGCGGGCTCGACCACGGAGACCCGGATGCCCCGCGTGCGCAGTTCATGGTCGAGCGATTCCGAATAGCCCGCCACCGCGTGCTTGGTCGCGGCATAGAGCGCGCCGTAAGGCATCGGCAGAAACCCGAGCACCGAGCCGATATTGATGATGCGGCCGCTTCCATTGCGCCGCATGTGCGGCACCACGGCGCGCGTCATCCGGATCAGGCCGAAGAAGTTCGTCTCGAAAATCGCGAGCGCCTGCTCCATTGAGCTCTCTTCCGCGCCGGCAGGGGCAACGCCGAAGCCGGCATTGTTGACGAGCAGATCGATGCGGCCCTCGCGCCGGATCACTTCGCCGACGGCGGCTTCAACTGATGCATCGCTGGTGACCTCGAGGGCCAGCATCTCGAAAACCTGCTTGCCTGCTTGGGTGCCCCGCCTGCTGGTGCCGAACACCTTGTAGCCGGCGTTCGCGAGCCGCTCCGCCGTGGCCTGGCCGATGCCTGAGGAGGCGCCGGTCACCAGCGCGATCTTCGGTGTAATCCTGTTCATAATGCCTCTCCGACGCCACGACCGGGTCTGAATTCGTTTGATTACGATCGTAACTATTGATATACATGACGACCGTAATTATAAAAGTCAAGCCCCGCCTCTAAGGATCGGTCCCATGCGCGTCTCAAAGGAACAGGCCGCCAAAAATCGCGAGCATATTCTCGAGACCGCCTCTCGCCTGCTGCGGGAGCGCGGCATCGCCGGCGTCGGTGTCGACGCACTCGCCGAGGCGGCCGGGATGACGCACGGCAGCCTTTACAGTCAGTTCGGCTCCAAGGAGCGGCTGGTCGAGGAAGCCGTGGCCCATGCGATCAAGGCCAAGGGCCAGGAATTGCCCGAGACGTTCGCGCTCGAGGACTATGTTTCGGAATATCTCTCGCCGGGGCATCGCGACGATCCCGCCGCCGGCTGCCCCTTCGCTGCGCTCGCCTGTGAAGTGTCACGTCAAGGCAGCGGCCTGAGGGCGCGCTTCACCGCCGGCGTGCGCGGCACGATCGCGCTGCTGAGCAGCCGGATGGCTTCCACACTGAAGCCGCGCCAGCGCGAGGACAAGGCGCTCGCAGCCGCCGCCTCCATGGTCGGCGCCCTCGTGCTCGCCCGCGCCGTGGACGATCCCAAGCTGTCGGACGATATCCTTCGCGCGACGAGGAATTCACTGGCGGGGTGACATCGTTCGCGGCGCGCCTATTTTCGGTTCGCTCCGGTGGAGCCGGAACCCGGCATGGCCTGCTGGCCTCCTTGCGTTTGCCTGGTGTCGTTGTCGCCTGGCCGCGCCGTGGAGGACTTCGCCGGTGCGTTCGCGCCGCCGCCATTGTTGTCCGATGACGTGTTGAGGCTGGAGGCTCCTGCTCCCGTCGTGCCGCCGGTGCCTGAGGAGTCGATGCTCGACCCGGTCCTGGACGCACCCGCGCCGCCTTGCGCGAATGCGGCAGGGGGGAATGCGAGAGCCGCAACGAGCCCTGCGAGAACCAGCTTTTTCATGTCCGCTCCTTTGCTTGACGTCGTCACATGCCGTGCCGAGGCAAAGATCTGGGGACGCACCTGTTCCTGCGGGGCAGCGCAAATCCGGCAGCAGCGACGATCAAGTCATCCCGAATTCACCGCGCGCGGGGCGATCCGTTCCTGCGCTTGCGGCGTCAGCTCGTAGCGGTCGCCGGCTTTCACCAGCCAGCCCGCCTCGATCATGCGTCGCGTCATGCCGGCGCTGCACAGCGGGTGGCTGCCGCCGGGATGAAACAGCGCGCCCTCGCGTTCGATCAGGTAGCCGTAGAGCCGCGCCTGTCGAAGCGGGTTTTGCATCCCTGGTGTGGGCGCCTCCATGGTCTCTCGCGCAGTCCTCCATCAGGCGGCCCCGGCCTGTGGCCCGGGGGCGGGGCTTCGAGCCGAGGCCGCCATTGCCGGAATCGCAAGGACCCGGCGCGGCCCAATACGCGACGGCCCAAGGTCGTTCCTACAAAGTCGCTCCTATCCGCCGTTGCTATCTCCGGAAGGGTGGCGGCAAGGCGAGGGGCCTAGGCCGACCAACGATCCTGCTCTTCCTGGTGGGCATGCTCGTTCAGCCGTTCGGCGATCTGATCCGCGATCTCGTCCGACTCGGCCGAGGCAACCGGCTCGCCCTTGTGGGTCCTGAGCTTGTCCTTGTCGGCTTCGATCGGGAAATCGTCGGGCTTCAGTCCGGCATCCCTGGTCATGGCGCGCCTCATTGTGTCTCGCATCCGGAAAACACGGATGCGGGCCGTTCGTTGCTGGAACTATGAAGCCGCGATCGAGAGTCACAGCCGGCTCAATCGCCGCGCGCCCCGCGGGGCTTCATCGCCGGGGTTGAGCGCCGCCGAACCCGTCGGCGATGTCCCGGTCGTTACGCCGTGCGTGTCGGTCTTGGTCATCTTCACCTCCCTCGAAAAGACCGCAACGCGCCTTGCCGCAGGAAGTGCCAATCGAGGATGTCGGATGCAGTGCACGTCAGTTGCGAGCCTGCGCATCCCCGAGATGGCCCCGCTTGCGGGATTGCGGAATTGATCACAACCAGAGCTTGCGCCGCCGCCGGAAAACCTTCAGTATGCATTCTGGCTCAGGATCGATCTCAAGTTGAACGATGCCGCCGCGTCACGGCGTCGTCGTCCCGGCATCGCCCGACATCCGCGCTTCACCCTGGAAACCTCATGACCCGCATCGACGCAGTCGACTGCCACGCGACCATTGCAATCATCGGCGCGGGCCCGGCGGGCCTGTCGACCGCATGGTTCCTGTCGAAGAACGGGTTTCACAACGTCACGGTGCTCGAGAAGCTCGGCCAGATCGGCGGACTCTGCAAGAGTCTCACCGTCGACGGCATGAGCTATGACCTCGGTGCCAATTACGTCACCTGGGCCTACCAGGAGACGCTGGAGATCGCGCAGGAGGTCGGCGCCACCACCTATGCCGAGGAGCCCTACACCTCGATCGACATCGCGCCTGACGGCAACAGCTTCACGTACCGATCGCTCATGGAGGCCGTGCTCTACGACCCCTACACCAAGTCCACGATCTCGTTGTGGACCTTCCTCTGGGCGGCGGTTCGATATCTCTATATCCGCTGGCAGCTGAGCGGCGTCATCGACGCGCCTGACTATCTCGACAAGATCCACGAGCGCCCCGAGCTCTGCGTCGACTTCAAGTCCTGGCTCGCAAAACAGGATCTGATGCCGCTCGCCACCCTGTTTCAGTTTCCGATCACGATCATGGGCTACGGCCAGCTCGACGACATCGCGACGCCCTATGCGTTGCGCTACATGTCGGTTCGGACGTTCTTTCCGATGGTGTTCGGGCACGGCCCCGTCAACTGGATCATCGGGAGCTGGCCGCGGCGTTTCACCGACGGGTTTCAGCGGCTGTGGGAACGGGTGTCCTGGCGCCTCAACGTCCGGCTCAACGTCAACATCACCAAAATCGAGCGTTCGGCGGCCGGTGTCCGGATCGACATGGAATATCCCGAGCAGGATCTGAACGACCTCAAGATCGTCAAGGACAGCAAGCTCTATGATTATCTGGTGCTCGCCTGTCCGTTGACGACCGACGTGTTCGCGCAGCTCGGCCTTGCTGCCAATGCCGCGGAGCAGAACGTGAATCGCGAGATCAAGTTCAATCCGTACTGCATGACGACGTTCTGGATCGACATGAAGATGGATGCGCCGGTCGCGCCGGTGCTGCCGCTCACCGAACAGGGCACGCCGTGGGCGGTCGCGCGGCAGTTTCAGGATAGCGGCAACATGTTTACGCAGTTCTACACGCGCCCCAGGGACAAGCAGACCAGCGACGAGGTCATCGCGGAGGTCAAGCGCCTGACCAAACTGCTCGGCGGCACGATCGACACCAGCCAGCCGCGCTGGCACACGTTCGACGAGTTCACCTACTTCCAGCACTTCACGCCGGACCAGATCAAGACCGGCATCTATGCCGACCTTGCCCGCATGCAGGGCGAAGACCGCACCTTCTACGTCGGCGGCGCCACCGACTTCGAGCTGGTCGAGCCGATCGTCGTCCATTCGAAATACATCGTCGAGAAGCACTTTGCCGGCGGCGTCCGCGCAAACTAGCGGGGCGGGGAGGTCATCAGCGGATCGTCACCGCACGCCCGTGCCCTTGCAGCGCTGGCACTTCACCACCTTGTCGCCCTTCTTGAGCAGGCCTTTGCCCTCGCAGTTCTTGCATTTCTGCTTCTTCTTGATGTTCGGGCCTTTTTCACTGGTCATGGAGGTCTCCTGCCGCGAGAGAGCGGTCAACTATCGCACCGTATGAGAGGGCTCGGCAGGGGCGATCATCCAGACGGGCGCCGACAGCCTCGGCCACACCGTCATAGCCTCAAAAAGCTGGCGCCGCACTACGAGTTCACAAGGTGTCGCCCTTCAAAACCAGATTTCGTTCGCAGGCGAAGACCCGAGAGCCGACCCGCAACAGATTACAGGTCTGCCACCGCCCGGTGCGGATGGGCCTTCGAGGCCGCCGCCACCCGTTGGCTATTGCACGTGGAACAAAGTTGAACTATCTAGCCGCCGCATCGGGGGGTGGATCTGACCGTGGCACGAAAGCTGTCGTGGCCGGCCGGTAACAACGCTCCGGAATGTAGAAATCGGTTCAGCGTCGTGGGGAGATGAGCTGCCAATGGTGAAGGCATCAACGCTCGACCGGATTTTCGCAATTCTGCTCCTGATCGGGGCCGGGCTTCACGCTTTTGGATCGATCGCATCCTTCCCATTCGGGAGCACCGAACTGGTCTGGGCTCTCTCGGGAAGCCTGGCCGCCGGCTTGACCTCTGCGATCAATCTGGTTCGTGCCGGCCGGCCCGAAGACACCGCCGTGGCACGGTTATCGCTCGTCGCCAGCCTTTGCTGGGCCATCGTCGCAATAGGTTTCGGTGCAGCCATCGGCAGTCTGGTCGATCCCCGCGTGATGTGGCACCTCGTCTGCGCACTGGCGCTCGCGGCCTTCAGCCTGCGGACCATGACCGGGCGTGCTGAAGCCATCGCCTGAGCCGCAGAGCAGCACGGCGGGCTTCCAGCTTCTATTTTGCGCCCGAGAAAACATCCGCTGCGTAGACGACCTTGCCGCCCACGACCGTCAGCAGCGACGCCGTGGCGCCGATTTGCTCGACGGGGACGGACAGGAAATCCCGATCGAGAATCGCGAAGTCGGCGAGCTTGCCGGTCTCTAACGTGCCGCGCCGCGTCTCGTCGAAGCAGAACCAGGCGCTTCCCACGGTGTAGAGGCGCAAGGCATCTTCGCGGCTGGGTGTTTCGTCCGGCCCGCGCGTCGAGTGTCCGCCGACGGTCTTGCCGTCGAGCATCCATTGCAGCGCCACGAACGGATTGTAGGATGCGACCCGATGCGCATCCGTGCCGGCGCCGACATGGACCCCCATGCGCAACGCCGTGGCGATGGGCGGCATGCTGCGTGCAGCTTCGCCGGCCTGCGCCACGATACGGTCGCCTCCGAGATACATCGCGTCCTGCATGGTCCAGCCGACACCAAGGGCTTTCATGCGCGCCAGCGTTTGGGGCGAGGTGTTGTCGAGATGGGCGATGGACCAGCGCAACGGCGCGAGCGGCGTCTCCTTGTTGACCTCGTCATAGAGGTCCAGGAGGTGATGGACGGATTTGTCGTCCTGCCAGTGGATGGTGACTGTCAGCCCTTGTTTGGCCGCCCAGCGAATGATCTCGCGAAACTTGTCGTTGGCGGCCGCGTCGGGCGCATTGTTGTTGTACATGGCGCCGGTGATCCGCTCGCCTAGTCCGTTGAACCGCAGCATGTCGTCGCCAAATCCCATCGGCAGGAACGGCGTGAGAGCCTTGTACTCCTCGAATTCCGCCCCGACATTCTGGGCGAACAGGCTGTAGGCAACCCGAACCGAAAGCGATTTGTCACGCCAGAGCTTTTGCAAGGCGGCGTAATGGCTGGGATAAATGCTGAAGCCGCCGGGATCCACGATCCCGGTCACGCCAAGACGATTGAGTTCCGTGAAGAACTGCCGGGTCCCGGCGACATTCTCTTCGAAATTCGGCCTCGGCAGCCGATCGAACAGCGCGGAGATACTGACGATGGAGCCGTTGAGCCAGCCCGTGGCGTCGCCCGATGCGGCCGTGATACCGGCCGGCAACTGATCCGCGGACATCCCGAGCGCTTGTTGCGCCTTCGGCGTCATCAGCACCGCCGAATAGAACAGCTGGATGTAAGCCGGATTGTCGGGAACGGCCGCCATCACCTCGGCGAGCGTTGGCCGCCGCTTCTCCGCAAATTGCAATTCGCTCCAGCCACCGGCGACGATGATCCATGACGCCGGGCGCGCTTGTGCCGCCTGGCGCAAGCGTTCCATGGCCTCAGGGATAGTCTTTGCCCCGATCCAGTTGACCTCGGTTGCGTAGGTCAGTCCCGCGCGCACCGCGTGAATATGGGAATCGATCAATCCCGGAATGATGGTGCGTCCACCCGCGTCGACACGGCGCGTCGCGGGCCCGATCAGGCCTTCCATGGAATCGTTGCCGCCGACTGCAACGATCTTGCCGTCGCGGACTGCGAGAGCCTGCGCGATCGTCGATGCGGGATCCAGCGTCACGAGCTTTGCGTTCGTGACAATGAGGTCGGCCTTTTGCGCGTAAGCCAAACTGGCCCAGCACGAGATCACCAAAATCGCCAGAAGCTTTCGCATCATCAGTCCCAATATGAGAGAGGCCGAAGCGGCGCCACACATCCGCCGTCGGGTGCGCTCGCGGACATCGCGTGTCGTAACGGGGAGTGTGGTGATCCTGACCAAGTCTGGCACCAACAAAATCAGCCGGTCCACTGGAAATTTTGATAAAGGCCGAAGTATTTGATTTTGCAGCCCGCCTTCGCACGGTTCGCTTGCCATTTGTGGCTCCGGCGTGCCTAGCCGAAGCTCGCGAAGCGAGCGAAGGCTAGTGGGCCCGGCAGGGCTCGAACCTGCAACCAGACCCTTATGAGCGGCCGGCTCTAACCATTATGCTACAGGCCCGCCGCGAGACGGCCCGCGGGACTACGCGGCCGGCAACGGTGCGCGTTCGTTTACAGATCGCGATGACAGCGCACTTAATCCGCGAGCTTTCGAGCCCATGCATTGAGTGCACCTAATCAGAAGCCCTTGAACCCGTGAAAGCCGAAGTATCTCGCACGATCAAAAGGCAATTCGATTGGCTTATTCCATTGGGGTAAGCCTTGACATCTTTCGGACACCGAAGCCTGTCCCGTGGACGTCGATTGTTATCAATGTCTTCCGAAGCGTCATTCTGTCGTCCCAGAACCAATCGGCGATGAGATCGGCTTTTGGCGGTAGTTCGCCTTCCAACGTCCACAGCCTGTCTTCCCAATTTCTATTGCGAAGTCTGCTCGATACCTCAGACAGCATGCCGGCAGATAAGTCTGGGATGGCGCACAAGTCTTCGAAGTCGCGCGCACCGATGTCTTGATCCGTGGTATTGAGACGGAATACGCCCATTGGATAGTCGACGTAGAAGGATGAGAAGCGTGCGGCCGCCCTCAGAGCATCATCGTGGCGTGAGTCGTTTGCTACAAATTCGTCCTGATCGGTTATCCAAGTGACGTTGCCATAAGGCCGTGACCAGAGCGAGAGTAAGATAGCCGTGATGTGAACTTTTCGAAGCATGCCCTCGAGTGCGCGAGGATTCCATTTTTCCTTTAGGTTGAGCGCCTCGAGCAGAGAGATCGACTCTCCGGGCGCGATGGATAGCCATTTCTTTTTCTTATCGATCGCGATAGCGACGAGATGGCCGTCGAGTCCAGCGGCGGCGGCTAGAAATGGGACGAGTGCGCTTTGTCGAAGCGGGTCATCAAGTCTTTTGTAAGCCATCCGACGCCCATTGGTCAGATGTCTACGCGCTGCTTGATTAGATGATTGCCACTCATCAATGCCTCCTCGAGCAATGAGGTAGCAGTAGATCAAATGGGTCGCTTTCTTGTGCTCTCCACCATAGTCCGAAGCGATGACTAAATGCGCGCTTTCGCGAGGCGTTGGCTCTGACGCGGCAAGTATTTTCTGAATCGAATGACCCCACCCCCACAATTTTCGCGCGGCTATGTTGCGGGGCGTGAGTAACTGCCAACGATCGTTGTTCTCGGGAACTAGGATCATGTGGTTTTGAGCCTTCGAACCCGTGAAAGCGACCTAGGCTGCACTATCGCAGCAGTGCGGATCGACCATAGGACAGCTACATAGCTAGAGAGTTTCTTTCTCTTTGCGGCAACAACGATAATTCGGTTGGGGTACGCGTCTGCGCGGCTCCCAATCCGGAAAGTGGAGAACATTATCCTTTCGAAGTTGAGCCGCCAGTTGATTGACGGTAGTCAATCTCACTACATGCTTGGCCAGAACGAGTGGCCAGAGATCTTTGTAGAGTATCGGATTTGCCTTTTCAGGCGCCAGTGTAGCTAAGGCTTCGCGCGCTTTGCTCTTCTCAGATTCAAGAAATGTGCTCGCTTCATTTTCAGCCATTTCGTGAAGTGAGCCGAACATCTCTGTCTGGCGGGATTTGGCTTCGGCCTGATCGACCTTCGTTGCGGCGCGAGTGGCCGCTTGAGCTTCGAGCGCCTTGACTTGGCAATCTCGGAAAACCTCTAAGCCACGATCATGTCTTGTCCCGTAAAAGAGTGAGTACAAAGGGCGATCTCGGGCCGGGCGCAAAATCGTTGTTTCGCACACATGCTTGAAATTGCCTGCTTGAAGGATGCATTTCGTGAATGCGTCGATTAAGACTTCTTTGCGTTGATCGGATGTGGCTGCTTGGTTAAGTCGTTGCCGCCAATCTCCAGAGGGTAGCAACTCGTTTAGGCCTGTCACTACGGCAGGATCATTGATGCTGGCGGCACGATTGATGAACTCGAACATAAAATTGAACAAAACTTCCGAATTCGGCCGCGCCAATAGCGGTTGAAGTGTGTTGAGTGGAATCCGCCAGCCCTTCGGATCTAAGAGGAAGAATGAAAATGCGTCCTTTGGGATTTTTGACAGTATGGTGGGTACGAGGACGACAAAATCCCCTTTTTGCGGTATGATCTGAACGTCTGGAAATTTCGGCGGAAGCTTTTCAAGTTCTTTAAATGCCGTGGGCGACTTTTCGATTAGTATCGCCGTCATCTTCACGTCGCGGCCGTTACTCTTCCACGCTGCTTTTGCTGTGCGGAGCGCGCGCAGCGCAATTCCGAACGACGTATCTTCGTGATTCTCATTCGCGCTTTGCCAGGGCCCTGCAAAGCCATCAACATAAACAATGTGAGGGTAGGCACTCGCGGTTTTGTGCACGAGCGCTTCCAGGTACTGCTCGAGCAGGACGTGCTTTACATAAGCCTGCTCACGGCCCTTATAATCTTCAATATCGACCATTATTACTCGGCTGCATCAGCAAATCGCTGTTTAGTTGGAAATTGGCTCCATTCTTCGCCATCTAGATCGCGGCCGCCTGACTTCGGGCGAATGCCACCCCACTGCTTGAAGAAGAATGGGACACCCTCGGAAAGACATTGATCGCGGACTTCGCGAACCCAGTCGGGGTTCATCGGACGCGCACGGGGGCCGCTCTCGCCGCCGACAATTACCCAGTCAATTCCCGTTAGATCGAGCTTCCCAATGCGTCCGATGAGCGGCTCGATCGAAAGAAAACGGACGCCAGTCGGAGCGTCTTGGAGGTGCCTTACGCGACTCAGCTTCGTGCCGTCTTCGACAGAGACACCAAACCAGATGTGGTTTGGACCATGACCATCTTTATATCGACGCCTCAAAAAGTTTCGCATGACTGAGGAGCGCTTAGTTAGGACTTGGAATGTGTGCCAATGAGCACTTTCCATTGTGTCGCATACTCGGGAGATGAAGGCGCTCGGTATTTCCTTGTGGAATAGATCGCTCATTGAATTAACGAAAATCATTCGAGGTTCACGCCAGCGTAGTGGCTGCTCTATGCGCTCGGGACGTAGCGTAAGGTCGAAACCGGTCTCGAAAGGGTGGCCCGGCGTCCCCCGAAAGCGCTCCGAAAATCGCTCGGCATAACAATTGTCACAGCCTGCACTGATCTTCGTGCAACCCGTCACAGGGTTCCACGTCGCGTCGGTCCACTCGATCGATGTCGAATTTGCCATGGCGTAACCTTGAAGCGAGAGTGTAATCCATCACAGTCTGAGATGGTAGAGGTCTTGGTTCTTCTACGAACCATTACCGGAAATTCGGCGCTTTGACCTTAAGGCGCTAAGCGTAGGTCCGGGATGCAAACGTCGCGCGGGTGTTTGATCGGACTGGCGTCGCGAAGGAGCACGTCGAGTGCAGGGAGCGCAACGTCCGACGTCTGGTGGGCCCGGCAGGACTCGAACCTGCAACCAGACCGTTATGAGCGGCCGGCTCTAACCATTGAGCTACAGGCCCCGCCGCGAGACGGCCCGCGAGAGGCGCGGCCGGCAACGGTGCGCGGTTCGTTTACAGGGACGGAGGCGGGGGTGCAATGCTGGCTCCGGCGGCTGGAAACGCCGGCGCGGCAGGGTCTAAGATTTTTGAATAACCGAAATTGGCGATGATGCCCTTATAGTCCTGTTTTGCCCGACGGCGCAAGCCCGTCTCGCCGAGCCTTCGCCCCCGCCCTCTGGCAATCGCGCCAGGGGCTCCGCTTTTCGATTCTGTAACCCCTTGTAATTTCAAGATCTTTCTACTGTGCATGGGGTTGTTTTCGCACATTTTGTTGGGAGGGGTCTTCCGATCCCCTCCAATGCCTTGCTGTCGCGCCGCAGGCGCGGCAGTTCCCCGGCGCTAGTCCACCGACACGCCGGCGAACTCCACCACCTTGCGCCACTTCTCGGTCTCGTCGGTGACCAACTTGCCGAACTCGGCCGGCGTCATTGGCTTGGGGATGCCGCCGGTCTCGGTGAGGCGCGCGACCAGCTTGGGGTCCTTCAGCGCCTCGTTGACGGCCTTGTTGAGGATCTCGATCACGTCAGGCGGCGTGCCCTTCGGCGCGGAGATGCCGTAGAAGCCGACCGATTCGAAGCCGGGCAAAGTCTCGGCGATCGCGGGCACGTCGGGCACGCTCGGCCAGCGCTGCGGCGAGGTGACGCCGAGCGCGCGGACATTGCCGCCCTTGGCCTGCTCCATCGCGGAGGGGAGATTGTCGAAGATCAGCTGCACCTTGTTGGAGATGATGTCGGGGAACGCGATCGCAGATCCCCGATAGGGCACGTGCACCATGTCGCACTTGGTCATCACCTTGAACAGCTCCGCCGACATGTGCACCGAGGTGCCGTTGCCGGACGAGGCAAAGGAGATCTTGCCGGGATTGGCCTTGCAGTAGTCGATGAACTCCTGAACCGTCTTGGCCGGGAACGCGTTGGAGACGACCAGCATGTTGGTGAGCTGCATGATGCTGGCGACCGGCACGGTGTCGCGCAGGAAGTCGAACGGCAGCTTCTTGTAAAGCGAGGTCGAGATCGCGTTGTTGGGCGCGACGAACAGCAGCGTGTAGCCGTCCGGCGGTGAGGTGATCGCGGCAGCGGCCGCGATGTTGCCGCCGGAGCCGGTGCGGTTCTCGACGATGAACTGCTGGCCGAGGCGGTCGGTCAGCCACTGCGCCATGATCCGCGCCACGATGTCGACCGGGCCGCCGGCGGAAAAGCCGATCAGCCAGTGCACGGGACGGTCGGGATAAGCGGCGGAGGCGGGAGGTGCGGCGCCCAAAAGTGTTGAAAGGAAAACCAGCCCGAAAATACTGTTACGCAAAATTCGCAACATGACGCCTCCCATTGTTCTATTGTCGTTGGGCCGCATGCTTTCACAAAATCGGGGCGCTGCCTACATCGCCGCAAGTCGATGTTGACGCGCCCCCGCCGGGACCGTCCATGAGATTCGCGATCACCGTTCTTCTCGGCGCGGCGCTGCTGGTCAGCCCCGCCGCCGCTCAAACCGGAGGCAACGCCATTCCGACCACCGGCCTGACGATCAGCTTGGGCACCGCGACGCCCGGCGGGGGCTTTCCGCTCTATGGCAACGCCTTTGCGCAAGCGATGAACGCGGCCGATCCGCAAGCCATCATCGCCCCGCGCAACACCAAGGGCAGCAACGAGAACATTCCGCTCTTGGAGAAAGGCGCGCTCGATCTCGCTCTGGTGGCGGGCGAGCCGGCCTATGAGGCCTTCGCCGGCATCGGCCGCGCGCCAGTACGGCTGAAGATCCTCACGGCGATCTATTCCAACCCCGGCATGTTCGTGGTGCGCGCGGACAGTCCCTACAAGACCATTCGCGATCTGGTCGGTCAGCCCGTCGCATTCGGCGCCAAAGCCTCGGGCCTGCCGATCCTGGCGCGCTACGTGCTCGATGGTCTCGGGTTGAAGCAGGACGAGGATTTCAAGGCGATCTATCTCGACCGCGCCGGCGACGGCCCCGCGATGGTCGAGGACGGCCGCGTCGCAGCACTCTGGGGCGCCGGCATCGGCTGGCCCGGCTTTGCTGCGGTCGCCTCGAGCGGATCAGGCGCGCGCTTCATTGCGCCCAGTGCTGAGGAGATCACGCGCATCCGCGCCAAACACGCGTTCCTGAAGCCGCTCACCGTGCCGGCCGGCAGCTACCCGAACCAGTCCGAACCGATCGCCTCGCTCGGCTCCTGGAGTTTTGTGCTGACGCGGGAAGATTTGCCCGACGATATCGCCTACCGGCTCGCGAAGACGCTTCACGGGATCGAGCCGGCATTCTGCAAGCAGCTCGCGCAAGCCTGCGAGACCACGGCCGCAAACACCGTCGCCGCCGCGCCGAAGCCGGAGCTGATCCATCCAGGCGTGATGAAGTATTTTCGCGAGATCGGGGTGGTGAAGTGACGGTCGCAACAAGCGACCGTCATTCCGGGGCGATGCAGAGCATCGAGCCCGGAATCTCGAGATCCCGGGTCTGGTCCTTCGGACCATCCCGGGATGACCGCTACGCGGTCACTTCTTCACCATCGCACACGCCGGGTCCGGCGGACCGAACGCCTTGTCGCCCGAGATCGTCGTGAGGATCTTGTAATAGTCCCACGGATATTTGCTTTCCTCCGGCGTCTTCACCTGCACCAGCCAGAGGTCGTGCACCATCAGATTGTCCTCGCGCAGTTTGCCGTTGCGGGCGAAGAAATCCTCGATCGGCTTTTCCCGCATCTTGGCTGCGACCTTGAGCGGATCGTCGGTGCCGGCGTCCTTGATGGCGTTGAGATAGTGCATCACGCTCGAATAGACGCCGGCCTGCCACATCGACGGCATCTTGTTCATCTTGGCGAAGTAGCGCTTCGACCATTCGCGGGTCTTGTCGTCCAGGTCCCAATAGAACGACGTCGTCAGCAACAGGCCCTGCGCCGCCTGCAGGCCGAGGCCGTGGATGTCGGTGATCAGCGCCAGCAGTGCCGCCATCTGCTGGCCGCCCTTGAACACGCCGAACTCGGAGCCGGTCTTGATCTCGTTCATGTTGTTCGGCGGACCCGCCGCGATGCCGATGATCTTGGCCTTGGAGGCTTGCGCCTGCAGCACGAACGAAGAGAGGTCGGGCGTTGCCAGCGGCGGCTTCACCGAGCCCAGCACCTTGCCGCCATTGGCGGTCACGACCGCCGAGGCGTCGCGCTCCAGCGAATGGCCGAAGGCATAATCGTCGGTGATGAAGAACCAGCTGTCGCCGCCGCGCTTGACCACCGCATCCGCGGTACCGACCGCGAGCGCGCGGGTGTCGAACACCCACTGGATCGCGTAGGGCGAGCAGAACTTGCCATGGAAATCCGCGGTGCCGGTGGAGTGGGTGATGAACAGCCGCTTCTTCTCGTTGGCCATGTTCTGAACCGCGAGCCCGACCGCGGAGACCGGCACGTCGACGATCAGATCGACCTGGTCGACGTCGTACCAGCGCCGTGCAATCGCGCCGCCGATATCGGCCTTGAGCTGGTGGTCGCCGACGACGATGCTGATCGGCTTGCCGAGCACGGTGCCGCCGAAATCGTCGATCGCCATCTGCGCCGCCGTCACCGAGCCCTGGCCGGTCGGCGCCGAGGCCGGACCGTTCATGTCGGTGAGCACGCCGATCTTGACGACATCGTCGGACACCTGCGCCACTGCGGCGCCCGGCAGCAGCGTCGTCGCCAGGAACGTCGTCGCCAGGAACGTCGCTGCAACGCCGGCAGCCACCGGCAGTCCAAATCTCGTTGGCTTCATGCTTATCCTCCCCTGATCCGGCGCGTTGGCCGGTGTACCCCCGGGTATGGCCCGGCTGAATTGGTTTCTTTTGCAACTATTTGGGGGCGGGCGTCAACGTCAGGCGGCGAAGCGGATTTGTCCGGCCGGCGAGGGATCGTAGCCGGTCAGCTCCTCGGCGCGCTGGAGCAACCGCTTTTCGCTGAGGAACCGGATCAGGCCCTGCATGGCGGGGCGGAAATAGCTGCGCTGCCGCATCGCGAGGTCGAAATTCTCCCAGACCAGCGGCACGAAATCGAGGCCGGCCGAGCGCGCCGCCGCACGCGTCGCAATTCCGCAATCGGCTTGTCCCGCGCGGACGATCTCGGCGAGATCCGGCCCGGTCAGGGCCGGCGTCTCGATCCGGCGCAAATCGCGCGTCGAGGCGCCGGCGCGCTTCAGCAACACATCCAGCAGCATTTGCGCGCCCGTGCCCTGTTGCCGCATCGCCATTTTGGCCCCGAGCGCGAGCACGTCGGAGAGGCCGCGCAGCCGCTTGGGATTGCCCGGTGGCAGCACGAGACCCTGCTCGCGGCGCACGAACGCGACCAGCAATGCATCATGCAGGTCCGGAGCGTCTCGCAGAACCGTCGCATTGGCGTCCGCGGCAAGATTGCCATCGGCATCGAGGCTGTGGAAGTGCACCGCCACGGCCATCACCTCGTCGCGCTGCAAGCGCTCGAGCCCGCGCGCGCTGCCCTCGCTCATCGATCCCAGCCCCGAGCCGGATTCGCGCAGACTCCAATCCAGAAGCTCGTCCTGGCTGCCGCCGACGACCGGCGGCGGCTCAGCAATCAGCATGCCGGCCGGACGCGCCAGTCCGGACAGCACCCAGAGGTCGAGCTCGTGCCGCGGGAAGAGCCATTTGCCGGTCACCTTGGTGCAGGGGATCGCACCGGTGGTGACGAGTTCGTATAGCTTGCGTTCGCCGAGCCGAAGATAGTCGGCGGCTTCGCTGGTCGTCAGGAATTCCATCCTGCATTCCTATGCAAATTCTTGCTTCTTTTTGGAGCTCGACGCAGGTGGAATTCTGCATTTCCAGTTTTGTCCGCTACGACCATGCCTGATCATCTCGCTGCTTTGCAACACATCCCCACGCGCGATCTCTGCTTTGGTGAACGATCCTGAATCGCTCGCGTGGCGCGGACCTCGCGGCTGTCGCGCGCGCCGCATTGCCGGAATTTCCCGACACGGCGGGACAATGAGCAGACGCGTCACGAGTGCGGCGCAATCGATCATCATCATGATCGCGTCATAGCCTGTGGGAACCCGATCATGGCCGTCCGCCGCCTCTCCGTTGCACTCGCGCTTTTCTGCGGCCTCGCCGCGAGCGTTGCGGCGTCATCCGCGGAGGAACGCGCGATCGTGCTCGCCACGACCACAGCGACGCAGGAGTCCGGCCTGCTCGATTACCTGCTGCCGATCTTCCGTGACAAGACCGGCATCGAGGTGACGGTGATCGCGCGGCGCGCCGACGAGGTCCTCGAGGGGGCACGCAGGGGCGAAGTCGACGTCGTGCTGATGCATGCACGGCCGCAGGAGGAGAAATTCGTGGCCGACGGTTTTGCCGCGAAGCGCTTCGACGTGATGTACAACGATTACGTGCTGATCGGGCCAAAGAGCGATCCCGCCGGCGTCAAGGGCAAGGACATCGTGACCGCGCTGAAGGCAATCGAGGCCAAGGGCGTGCCGTTCGTGACGCGCGGCGACCGCTCGGGCACCCATGCCGCCGAGCTCGCGCTCTGGATCGTCGCCGGCATCGACATCGCCCGCAACAAGGGCGGCTGGTATCGCGAAGCCAAGCAGGGCATGGCCTCAGCCCTCGACGCAGCGCGCACGGCGAACGCCTATGTGCTGTCCGACCGCGGCAGCTGGATCGCTTTTCGGGAGCGCGGCGATCTCGACATCGTCGTCGAAGGCGACAAGCGGCTGCTCAATCAGTACGGCGTGATGCTGGTGAACCCCGCGAAGTTTCCGAACGTGAAAAAGGAGCTGGGGCAGGACTTCGTCGACTGGCTGATCTCGCCCGACGGACAGGCGGCGATCGCCGGATACAAGGTCGACGGACAACAACTGTTCTTCCCCAATGCGGACAAGTCGGGCGGCTGACGTTGGTATCGCCAGCGGTTGCCAAACCGGGCGATGCATGGTCCATCATGATGCATGACCCAGCGCCTGCCGCCATCGCTGACGCCGCTCGACTCCGCGCTCGCCGCGTTGCTGACAGGGTGTGATCCGCTCGCGCCGGTGGAGTTGCCGCTGGGCGAAGCGGCCGGCTGCATCGCGGCCGGCAATCCGCTGCTCGCGGCGCGACCGTCCCGTGACGTCGCTGCCGCCGATGGCTGGGCGTTACGCGCCAATGATCTGGTCGGCGCGTCCTCCTATTCACCGCTAGCTCTCGCAAGAGCGCCCGCCTGGGTCGATGCCGGCGACGCGATGCCGGCGGGATGCGACTGTGTGCTCGATGCCGACGCAGTCGAGCTGTCTGGTCCGCTCGTCCAGGTGTTGGCGGAGGGCGTGCCGGGGCAGGGCGTCAGGCGCGCTGGAAGTGATATCGACGGACGCACGCCTGCCGCGGCAGATGGGTATCCGGTCGGTCCTGGCGCTCTGCTGCTCGCGCGCGCCGCCGGACTGGACCGACTGAACGTGCGCCGTCCGCGGCTGCGCATTGTCAATGTACCAGGCGCAACGGGGACCATGCATCTGATTGCGGAGATCGCTCGCGCCGCAGGACTGGATGTGCACACGAGCGAGGCCGGCGCGCGAGACGCGGGATCGATCGCGGAGGCGTTTGGCGTGCCCACCTGCGATCTCCTGCTGACGATCGGCGGCAGCGGTGTCGGTCGCAACGATGCAGCGGTCACGGCGCTGGCCCAGCGTGGTGACGTGATCGCCCATGGTCTTGCGCTCCAGCCCGGACGCACCGCCGCGGTCGGGCGGCTCGGAACCGTTCCTGTCGTCGCCTTGCCGGGATCGCCGGATCATGCGCTTGCGGTCTGGCTTGCGCTCGTGCTGCCGCTCGTCGAGCGGCTGTCGGCGCGGCTGCCGCGCCGACAGTTAACTTTGCCGCTCGCGCGCAAGATTGCATCCAGCGTCGGTATCGCCGAAATGGTTCTGCTGGCGGAGGAACATCATGCGTGGGTGCCGCTTGCGGTAGGAGAATGGCCGCTCCAGGCAATGGCCGGTGCGGATGCATGGCTGCTTGTTCCCGCCAGCCACGAGGGATTTCCAGCAAGCGCGCCGGTCGATGCCTATCTGATGCGGGAATGATATGGGTCTTGGCATGACGATGATCCCGCAATCGCAAACCCGCAGCGCGCTCGAGCAGGAGCAGTTCCTCAAGATCCTTTCCCGCGAGGACGCCTTGGCTCGCTTCGAGGCCGAGCTGTTCCCGCGCGCTCTTTTGAGCGAAACGCGCAAACTCGGTGCTGCGCTCGGTGCGTCGCTCGCTGAAGACATCACTGCGCCGATCGACGTGCCGCCGTTCGACCGTTCCAATGTCGACGGTTTTGCGGTGCGCTCAGCGGACCTTGCGACAGCCGGCGAAGGCGCGCCGGTTCGGCTCGGGCTGAATGGCGAGACCATTCACTGCGGCACCGTACCGGCGCTGCAAGTGGAGGCGGGAACGGCAACGCCGATTGCCACCGGTGGTCCGCTGCCGCGCGGTGCCGATGCCGTGGTCATGGTCGAGCATACCCAGCCGGCGGGATCGGGTGCGATCGACGTCCGTCGCGCGGCCTCGCCCGGGCAATTCATATCCTACGCAGGGTCCGATATCGCGCGCGGCGAGGCGCTGCTGCGCGCCGGCACGATCATCGGCTCGCGCGAGGTCGGCATGCTGGCGGCCTGCGGTCTTGCCGAGGCGAGCGTGGTGCGCAAACCTCGTGTTGCCGTGATCTCCACCGGTGACGAACTGGTTCAGCCGGGCGAGGTGCTCGCGCCCGCTGCGATCTACGACACCAACGGCGCGATCGTCACTGCTGCGATCGACGAGAACGGCGGTGAGGCGGTTTTCCTCGGCGCCATTCCCGACGACGAAGCCCAGCTCGAAGCCGCCATGCGCCGTGCGCTGGCGGACGCCGACATGCTGGTGCTCTCCGGCGGCACGTCGAAAGGCGCGGGCGATCTCTCCCATCGCATCATAGGCCGGCTCGGCCAGCCCGGCATCATCGCGCATGGCATTGCGCTCAAGCCCGGGAAGCCGCTGTGCCTTGCGGTGTGCGACGGCAAGCCGGTGGTGATCCTGCCGGGTTTTCCGACCTCCGCGATGTTCACCTTCCACGACATGATCGTGCCAATGCTGCGCAAAATGGCCGGACTGCCGCCGCGCTCCGATGCCAAGGTGAACGCGACCGTGCCGGTGCGCATTGCTTCCGAGCTCGGCCGCACCGAATTCGTCATGGTCTCGCTGGTCGGAGGCAAGGACGGCTTGATCGCCTATCCCTCCGGAAAGGGGTCGGGTGCGATCACGTCGTTCGCGCAGGCCGACGGTTTTCTGCGCATCGACGCGCTCGCCGACCAGATGCCGGCCGGAACCGAGGCCGAGGTGACGCTGTTCACGCCACATGTGCGGGTGCCCGATCTCGTCATCGTCGGCAGCCATTGCACCGGGCTCGATCTCGTCACGGCGCAACTCGCGCATGCCGGCCTGACCGTGCGTTCGATCGCCGTCGGTAGTCTCGGCGGACTTGCGGCGGCGCGGCGCGGTGAATGCGATCTGGCGCCGATCCATCTGTTCGACGACAAGAGCGAGACCTACAATACGCCTTACCTGATCGAGGGGCTTGAGCTCGTGCCGGGCTGGCGGCGGATGCAGGGCATCGTGTTCCGCAAGGGCGACAAGCGTTTCGAAGGCCACAGTGCGAGGGACGCCGTCGTCGCGGCGCTCGCTGATCCCTCCTGCATCATGGTCAACCGCAATCAAGGCGCCGGCACGCGCATCCTGATCGATCGTTTGCTCGGTGGTGCGCGCCCGGAGGGCTACTGGAACCAGCCACGCTCGCACAACGCGGTGGCCGCGGCGGTCGCACAGCACCGCGCCGACTGGGGCATGACCATTGCTCCGGTCGCCCATGCGGTAGGCCTCGGTTTCATTCCGCTCGCGGAGGAGCATTATGACTTTGCGCTGGTGACGGCACGCAAGCAGCGGCCTGCGGTGCAGGCCTTTCTCGCCGCACTCAGCTCGGACGAGGCGCGTGCCGCACTGGAGCGCGCGGGATTCCGGCCGGCGTAGAGCTTGATTAAGGCGCCGCATCCAGCGCGGCCAGCCGCTCGGCTTCCGCGATATCCTCGACCGTGTTGGCATTGAAGAATGGATCGAGCGGCTCGGTCGGCCACGTCACCGTCGCGAGCGGGTAGCGCGCGGTCCAGCGGTCGATCTTGCGGAGGTCTTCGACCACCAGCGCGTGACGCAGTTCGTCGCGCAAACCAACGCGCCACAAGCCTATCACCGGATGCGACTGGCCGTCCGATGCCGCGACGGCGAGCTCGGCATTCGCGGCGAGGCGTTCTTCGTGCAAGCGCGCGACCAGATCGCGCGGCAGGAAAGGGCAGTCGCCGGCGGCACTGAGCACCCATTCCACCTCAGGCTGGTTCGCCGCGGTCCAGTCGAGCGCGGCAAGGATGCCGGCGAGCGGACCGGGAAAGCCGGGCACGTCGTCGGCGACGACCTGCAAACCGAATGCAGCGAAGCGGGCGGGATCGCCGTTGGCATTGAGGATCAGCCCGCTGCATTGGGGCGATAGGCGCGCGATCACGCGTTCCAGGATGGTGCGGCCGCCGATAGTGCGCATCGGCTTGTCGCCGCCGCCCATGCGCCGGGCGAGGCCGCCGGCGAGCAGCACGCCTTGCGTGCTCGGAAAGCTAATCGTCACCACCTTCACCCTTGCGCTTGTGCTTGGCCGATTCCTCCTCGACATAAGCGAGGTTCTGGTCGTAGACGATGCGCTCCTCGCCTGACAACGCGATGAACCGTTTGCCGCGCGCGCGGCCGACCAGCGTCAAGCCCACCTGCCGGGCGAGATCGACGCCCCAGGCGGTGAAGCCGGAGCGCGACACCAAAATTGGAATTCCCATGCGGACCGTCTTGATCACCATCTCGGAGGTGAGCCGTCCCGTGGTGTAGAGGATCTTGTCGGAGGCATCGACGCCGTGGCGGTACATCCAGCCCGCGATCTTGTCGACGGCGTTGTGACGGCCGACATCCTCGGTGTAGCAGAGCGGATCGCCCTCCCTGCACAGCACGCAGCCGTGGATCGCACCGGCCTCCAGATAGAGCGAGGGCATGGTGTTGATGGTCTGAGTCATCTGGTAGAGCCAGGAGGTGCGCAGCTCCGCCTTCGGCAACGCGACGCTCTCGACCGCCTCCAGCAGATCGCCGAAGGCGGTGCCCTGCGCGCAGCCCGATGTCTGCGTGCGCTTCTTCAGCTTGGCTTCGAAATTGGTGTGGTGCTCGGTGCGCACCACCACCACCTGGAGGTCGTCGTCGTATTCGACCTCGGTGACCGCGTCGTTGTATTTCAGCATGTTCTGGTTGAGCAAATAGCCCAGCGCCAGATATTCCGGATAGTCGCCGATCGTCATCATGGTGACGATCTCCTGCGAATTCAGGTAGAGCGTCAGCGGGCGCTCCACCGGCACCTTGATCTCGATCCTGGCGCCGGACTGGTCGGTCCCGGTCACGCTCTCGGTGAGGCGCGGGTCGTCGGTGTCAGGGACGATCAGGGGCGCTGGGGCTTTGTCGATCTTCATCATGGCCGCGACGTTAGCATGACATTCGGGTCAAGCCGATATAAGCATGCTAGCGAGAGAACGAAATGCCGCCTATTCGTCATTGCGAGCGAAGCGAAGCAATCCAGGCTGCCGCCGTGGATGCATTCCTGGATTGCTTCGCTGCGCTCGCAATGACGGAGGAGAGAGTGGTTCCATCAAGGACCAAGTCGCTCGCGGAGACGGAGCTGGAATGAAAGTCGTCGGCCTTGCAGGCTGGAGCGGTGCGGGCAAGACCACGCTGTTGACGCGGCTGATCCCGCATTTCAATGCGCTTGGCTTGCGCGTCTCGGTCATCAAGCATGCGCATCACCAGTTCGATGTCGACGTGCCCGGCAAGGACTCCTGGCGCCATCGCGAGGCCGGCGCTGCCGAGGTGCTGGTTGCTTCGTCAAATCGCTGGGCGCTGATGCACGAGTTGCGCGGGGCGGCAGAGCCGCGTCTGCCGGAACTGTTGAGCAAATTGTCGGCTGTCGATCTCGTCCTGGTCGAGGGTTTCAAGCGCGAGCCGCATCGCAAGATCGAGGTGCATCGCGCCGCCAACGACAAGCCGCTGCTGTTTCCCGATGATCCCGGAATTTTCGGCATCGCGGCCGATGTCGCCATTGAAACCCGACTGCCGACCGTCCATCTCGACGATATCGCCGCGGCCGCGGAATTGCTGCTGCGCGCGGCGATGCCGGTCGAGGAAGCGGTCGCGAAAAGCGCTGCGATGCGTTGACGAGGCACCATGGCGCAGTTGTCGGACGATTGTTTTGCCTTCGGCGGACCAATGATGTCGGTCGACGAGGCCGTTGGCCTGATCACGACGCGCGTCAACGCGATTGTCGATCTCGAAACCGTGGCGCTCATCGACGCTGATGGGCGCGTGCTGGCCCGCGATATCGCGGCGCCGCTGCCGCTGCCGCCCTTCACCAATTCCGCTGTTGACGGCTACGCCGTGCGCAACGCCGATCTTCCTGATAGCGTCGAGCGGGCACTCCCGCTCGACGGCCGCATCCAGGCCGGCGGTCTGGCACTGGCGCCGATCAAGGCCGGCCACGCCGCGCGCATCTTCACCGGCGCGCCGGTGCCGCCGGATGCCGAAACGGTCTTCATGCAGGAAGATGTCCGCCTCGACGATGCCGGCCGAATTGTGCTGCCGCCGGGGCTGAAGCCGGGCGCGAACGTCCGCCCTGCGGGAGAGGACATTCCCCAGGGCCACATTGCGTTGCGCGCAGGCCAGCGCTTGCTGCCGCAGCATGTCGCGCTCGCGGCGGCGTTCGGCCTTGTCGGGCTCGACGTCGTCAGGCGCATCCGCGTCGCGGTGTTCTCGACCGGTGATGAACTGGCCTCTCCCGGCGAGCCGCGCGCGGCCTCGCAGCTGTTCGACTCGAACCGCTTCATGCTGATGGCGATGCTGCGTCGGCTCGGCTGCGACGTCAGCGATCTCGGCATTTTGCGCGACGAACGTATCTCGCTTGCGAATGGCCTGAAGCAAGTCGCAGGCACGCACGATCTGATCCTCACCACCGGCGGCGTCTCGACCGGAGAGGAGGACCACGTCAAGGCGGCGGTCGAGAGCATCGGCTCGCTGGTGTTGTGGCGGATGGCGATCAAGCCGGGACGGCCCGTGGCGATGGGCATCATCGACGGCACGCCGCTGATCGGATTGCCGGGCAATCCCGTCGCGAGTTTCGTCACCTTCGTGCATGTGGTGCGGCCGACGGTGCTGGCGCTTGCGGGCAGCCTGCCGGAGCAGCCGTTGCCGATCCCGGTGCGCGCGGCATTCACCTACAAGAAGAAGGCGGGCCGACGGGAATATGTTCGCGCCTCCTTGCGGCGCACGCTGGACGGCGCACTCGAGGCAATCAAGTTTCCACGCGAGGGAGCGGGGCTGTTGTCCTCTCTCGTCGACACCGACGGCCTCATCGAGCTCGGTGAGGAGGTCACGCGTGTCGAGCCGGGGCAGAGCGTGGGTTTCTTGTCCTATGCCGATCTGCTCTGAGTCTGGATGTTGTGTTGGCGTTGACGTCATCGACCCCTCCCGCCATGTTGCGCCGATGACCAGAACGACGCTCGATCTCACCGGACTGAAATGCCCGCTGCCCGCCCTGAAGACGCGCAAAGCGCTGAAGCCGCTGCAGCCGGGCGATCAGCTCGAAGTGTACTGCACCGATCCCCTGTCGGTGATCGACATTCCGAACCTGATCCGAGAGACCGGCGACACGGTAGAGATCACCGAGCGCAACGACGCGCGCATCGTGTTCTTGATAGAGAAGGCCGATCGCTCGATAGAAAATATCAATGGTGCGCTGCCCACTTAGCCGGCAGTCACTCGGTTGATACCTACCTTTTGTCTATCGACATCGATCATCACTTCTGCCCCAATCGACTTCCTCCGCCGAGACGCGGAGGTCGAGTCGTGCCCTGCGATATGCGGAGCAAATGGGCCATCGAAAGAAGCCCGGCCGTGGCGTCGGGCATAGTCCCCAAGGCAAGGGGTTTAACGTCTCGGATGCGCGTGACGATCCTGGCGCGCGTCGATCATTGTGCGGAGCAGCAGGGACAAAGGCTGCGCTGCAACGGCTGAGGAACAGGACCATCGTGGCAGGCCGTTCAGAAGGGCGGCTTTAGGGGAGAAATGCATGTCTACCATCGAGAGCGCGGGAACACTTTCGGGTGCCGGCGCAGGTTTTCTGGATCGCGAGCGGACCATCGCGACCGCCGGGTTCAATCGCTGGCTGGTGCCGCCGGCTGCGCTGTGCATCCATCTCTGCATCGGCATGGCCTACGGCTTCTCGGTGTTCTGGCTGCCGCTGTCGCGCGCGATCGGAGTGACCGCGCCGAAGGCGTGCGCAGAGATGTCGCTGTTTCAAGAGCTGTTCACGACCAGCTGCGACTGGAAGGTCGCCAGCATGGGATGGATGTACACGCTCTTTTTCGTGCTGCTCGGTATCGCGGCTGCAGTCTGGGGCGGCTGGCTGGAGCGCGTAGGCCCGCGCAAGGCCGGCTTCGTCTCGGCGCTGTGCTGGTGCGGCGGCCTCTTCCTCGGTGCGATCGGGATTTACACCCATCAGCTCTGGCTGTTGTGGCTCGGTTCGGGCGTGATCGGCGGCATCGGTCTCGGCCTTGGCTATATCTCGCCGGTCTCGACGCTCGTGAAGTGGTTCCCGGACCGTCGCGGCATGGCGACCGGCATGGCCATCATGGGTTTCGGCGGCGGCGCCATGATCGGCGCGCCGCTGGCGAACCTCTTGATGAACTACTTCAAGACCCCGACCTCGGTCGGCGTCTGGGAGACCTTCGTCACGATGGGCGTCATCTACTTCGTGTTCATGATGATCGGCGCGTTCCGCTATCGTTTGCCGCCGCCCGGCTGGCAGCCCGAGGGCTGGACCGCGCCGTCGAAGGCCAACGCGATGATCTCAAAGGCCAACGTCCATCTCAACGACGCGCACAAGACGCCGCAATTCTGGCTGATCTGGTGGGTGCTGTGCCTGAACGTCTCGGCCGGCATCGGCGTGATCGGCATGGCCTCGCCGATGCTCCAGGAGATCTTCGCCGGCAAGCTGATCGGCCTGCCTAACGTCGGCTTCAACGCGCTCGATGCGGGACAGAAAGCGCAGATCGCCGCGATCGCCGCGGGCTTCGCCGGATTGCTGTCGCTGTTCAACATCGGCGGCCGCTTCTTCTGGGCATCGCTGTCGGATAAGATCGGGCGCAAGAACACCTACTATACGTTCTTCATCCTCGGCATCGTGCTCTACGCGCTGGCGCCGACTTTTGCGGCGATGGGTTCGAAGCTGCTGTTCGTGCTTGGCTTCGGCATCATCCTGTCGATGTATGGCGGCGGCTTCGCCACCGTGCCGGCCTACCTCGCCGACATGTTCGGAACCCAGTTCGTCGGCGCCATCCATGGCCGGCTGCTGACGGCGTGGTCTACCGCGGGCATCATCGGCCCCGTCGTCGTCAACTACATCCGCGAGTTCCAGCTTGCGGCGGGCGTGCCGCGCGATCAGCTCTACAACACGACGATGTACATCCTCTGTGCGATGCTGATCGCTGGCCTGATCTGCAACTATCTGATCAAGCCAGTCGATTCGAAATGGCACATGAAGGAGGCCGATGTCGCGAAGTTGCAGGCGGCAAGCGCCAGCGCCGCCGCCGCGGGACCACACGGCTCCTACGGCATCGGATTTGGCGGGCTTGACGCCAAGGCGGCGATGTTCTGGGCCTTCGTCGGCGTCCCCCTGCTTTGGGGTGTTTGGAAGACATTAGAGAGCGCGGTCAAGATCTTCTGACCGCCGTCGAGACGGAAGCGGGATGCTCATCAGGCGTCCCGCTTCGTTGGCCTTTCAGACATCATCAAGAATGGGACTTAGGGGATTGAAATGATTCGCAACCGAACTTGCCTTCGAATTTGCCTTGCGGCCGTGTTGGTCGTCGCTGGCCTTCATGCCGCATCCGCGCAGACGACAACGACACCTGCAGCGCCTGCTGCAACGACCGAAGCCAAGCCTGGCAAGATGAAGCTCACCATGCAGAAGCTGAAAGACATGAAGGCGAAGTGGGCGGCCAACAAGCCGAAGCTCAAGGCCTGTCGCGCCGACGTGAAAGCCAAGGGCCTCGCCGGCGATGACCGCTGGTTCTACATCGAAGAGTGCATGAGCAAGACCTGAGATCAGGTTCCGTCCGACGCTTGCATAAAAGGGGCATGGCGGGCGACCGCCTGCCTCCTAAATCATTCTAGAGACGCTCTAAATTGTCTTGCATCTGGCATGCCAGAGATTAGAGTTGCGTTAAATTTGGCTTGGTCGGCGGGACGCGGGAACCGGTGGTTCCGCTGATCGAGTCAGGAAATGAAGACTGATCGCCTTGGCGGTCCGGTCCAAACTCACCACGCATTTGAAGAGAACGCGACGTCTCCATGAGCAGCAACGACGACGTTCACAAGGTTCGCGAGTTCGAACATCCCGGCCAGGGACGGAAGCGCGCCAAATCCACGCCCAAGGGACGGCAGGTCGACCCCACCGCCGCGCACGAGATCGCGCAGCTGCTCGGCGACAGACCGCGGCGTCGCGACCTCTTGATCGAATATCTGCATCTGATCCAGGACAAGTATCGCCAGATCTCGGCTGCGCATCTCGCCGCGCTCGCAGACGAGATGAAGCTCGCGTTCGCCGAGGTGTTCGAGACCGCAACCTTCTACGCGCATTTCGACGTGGTGAAGGAAGGCGAGCCTAACATCGCCCCGCTGACGATCCGCGTCTGCGATTCGCTGACCTGCGCGATGCTGGGCGGAGAGAAGCTGCTCGCCGATTTGCAAGATGCGTCGGGTCCCGGCATCCGCGTGGTGCGTGCGCCCTGCGTCGGTCGTTGTGATACGGCGCCTGCCGCGGAAGTCGGACACAACTTTGTTGACCACGCCACGGTCGCCAATGTCATGGCGGCGGCGAAGGCTGGCGACACCCACGCGCATCTGCCCGAATATGTCGGCTATGACGCCTATGTCGCGGGCGGCGGCTACAAGCTGCTCAATCGCCTGCGCTCGGGCGAGCTGCCGACGGACGACCTGCTGAAGGCGCTCGATGAGGCCTCGTTGCGCGGTCTCGGCGGCGCCGGCTTCCCGACGGGGCGCAAATGGCGCGCGGTGCTTGGTGAACCCGGCCCGCGGCTGATGGCGATCAACGGCGACGAGGGCGAGCCCGGCACGTTCAAGGATCGCGTCTATCTCGAGAGCGATCCGCACCGCTTCATCGAGGGCATGCTGATCGGCGCCCATGTGGTGCAGGCCTCGGATATCTACATCTACCTGCGCGACGAATATCCGGCATCGCGCGAAATCCTCGAACGCGAGATCGCGAAGCTCCCGCCGGGCGGTCCGACATTGCATATGCGCCGCGGCGCCGGCGCCTATATCTGCGGCGAGGAATCCTCGCTGCTCGAGAGCATAGAGGGCAAGCGCGGCCTGCCCAGGCACAAGCCGCCTTATCCATTCCAGGTCGGCCTGTTCGGCCTGCCGACGTTGATCAACAACATCGAGACCTTGTGGTGGGTGCGCGATATCGTCGAGAAGGGTGCCGACTGGTGGAAGGGCCACGGCCGCCATGAGCGGCACGGCCTGCGCAGTTTCTCGGTCTCGGGCCGCGTGAAGAATCCTGGCATGAAGCTCGCGCCTGCTGGCATCACCGTGCGCGAGCTGATCGACGAGTATTGCGGCGGCATGGCCGATGGCCATCAGTTCTACGCGTACCTCCCCGGTGGTGCGTCCGGTGGCATCCTGCCGGCGGCGATGGACGACACCCCGCTCGATTTCGGCACGCTCGAAAAATACGGCTGCTTCATCGGCTCGGCGGCGATCGTGATCCTGTCGCAAAAAGACAGCGTGCGCGCGGCCGCGTTGAACCTGATGAAGTTCTTCGAGGACGAGAGCTGCGGCCAGTGCACGCCGTGTCGCGTCGGAACCCAGAAGGCTGCGCTGCTGATGCAGCAACCGGTCTGGAACCGCGCTCTCCTGGACGAATTGAGCCAGGCGATGCGCGATGCCTCGATCTGCGGGCTTGGACAGGCGGCATCGAATCCGCTTGCCACCGTGATCAAATATTTCCCTGACGAGTTCAAGGAAGCGGCCGAATGACCAAGATGACGTTTGAGCTCGACGGCAAGCAGGTCGAGGCCAATGCAGGCGAGACGATCTGGCAAGTCGCAAAACGCCAGGGTCGCGAGATTCCGCATCTGTGCTATTCGCCGGCGCCGGACTATCGCCCCGATGGCAATTGTCGCGCCTGCATGGTCGAGATCGAGGGCGAGCGAGTGCTCGCGGCGTCCTGCAAGCGCACGCCATCGGTCGGCATGAAGGTGAAGACCGAGAGTGCGCGCGCGGTTTCCGCGCAAAAAATGGTCATGGAGCTGCTGGTCGCCGATCAACCGGCGCGCGAGACCTCGCACGATCCGGACTCCAAATTCTGGCACTGGGCCGAAACCACTGGGGTCACCGAGAGCCGCTTCCCCGCCGCCGAGCGTTGGGCGACCGATGCCAGCCATCCGGCGATGCGCGTCAATCTCGACGCCTGCATCCAGTGCGGCCTGTGCGTGCGCGCCTGCCGCGAGGTCCAGGTCAACGACGTCATCGGCATGGCCTATCGCAGTCATGGCTCGAAGATCGTGTTCGACTTCGACGATCCCATGGGCGAGTCCACCTGCGTCGCCTGCGGCGAATGCGTGCAGGCCTGTCCGACCGGGGCGTTGATGCCGGCGGTGATGCTGGACGAGAAGCAGACCCGCGTCACCTATGCCGACAAGAAGGTGGATTCGCTTTGCCCGTTCTGCGGCGTCGGCTGCCAGGTGACCTACGAGGTCAAGGACGAGAAGGTGATCTATGCCGAGGGCCGTGACGGCCCCGCCAACCGCAACCGGCTTTGCGTCAAGGGCCGCTTCGGCTTCGACTACATCCACCATCCGCATCGGCTGACCAAGCCGCTGGTGCGGCTGCCGAATGCGAAGAAGGATTCCAACGACCAGGTCGATCCGGCCAACCCGTTCACGCATTTCCGCGAAGCGAGCTGGGAAGAAGCGCTCGACATCGCGGCCAAGGGCCTCGTCAAGATCCGCAACGAGAAGGGCGTGAAGGCGCTTGCCGGCTTCGGCTCGGCGAAGGGCTCCAACGAGGAGGCCTATCTGTTCCAGAAGCTGGTGCGCACCGGCTTCGGTTCAAACAACGTCGACCATTGCACACGTCTGTGCCACGCCTCGTCGGTCGCGGCGCTGTTCGAAGGCCTGAGCTCGGGCGCGGTGTCCGCGCCGTTCTCGGCTGCGATGGACGCCGAGGTCATCATCGTGATCGGCGCAAACCCGACCGTGAATCATCCGGTCGCCGCGACCTTCATCAAGAACGCGGTCAAGCAGAACGGCGCAAAGCTGTTCGTCATGGACCCGCGCCGGCAGACGCTGTCGCGCCATGCGACCAAGCATCTGCAGTTCAAGCCGGGCTCCGATGTCGCCATGCTGAACGCGATGATCCACACGATCATCACCGAAGGGCTGACCGACGACCAGTACATCGCCGGCTACACCGAGGGGTTCGAGGACCTCAAGGAGAAGATCAAGGAGTTCACGCCGGAGAAGATGGAGGCGATCTGTGGCGTCCCGGCGCAGACCCTGCGTGAGGTCGCGCGAACGTATGCGCAGGCAAAATCGTCGATCATCTTCTGGGGCATGGGCATCAGCCAGCATGTCCACGGCACCGACAATGCGCGCTGCCTGATTGCGCTGGCGCTGATCACCGGCCAGGTCGGCCGCCCCGGCACCGGCCTGCATCCGCTGCGCGGCCAGAACAACGTTCAGGGCGCTTCCGATGCCGGTCTGATCCCGATGTTCCTGCCGGACTATCAGCCGGTCGGCCGCGACGACATGCGCGGTGCGTTCGAGAAGCTGTGGGGCCAGGATCTCGATCCCGTGCGCGGCCTGACCGTGGTCGAGATCATGAATGCGATCCATGCCGGCGAGATCAAGGGCATGTATATCGAGGGCGAGAACCCCGCGATGTCCGACCCCGATCTCCAACATGCGCGCCAGGCGCTCGCGATGCTCGATCATCTCGTGGTGCAAGATCTCTTCGTCACGGAGACCGCGTTCCACGCCGACGTCATCCTGCCGGCCTCGGCGTTTGCCGAAAAGGAAGGCTCTTTCACCAACACCGATCGCCGCGTGCAGCTCGCGCGCCAGGTGATCAAGCCGCCGGGCGATGCGCGGCAGGATCTCTGGATCATCCAGGAGATCGGCAAGCGCATGGGCCTGCCGTGGAATTATGCCGGGCCCGGCGATGTCTTCACCGAGATGGCAGAACTGATGCCGTCGCTGAAGAACATCACCTGGGAGCGGCTGGTCCGCGAGGGCGCGGTGACCTATCCGGTCGACGGTCCCGACGTGCCCGGCAACGAGATCATCTTCACCACGGGATTTCCGACCGCGAGCGGCCGCGGCAAGATCGTGCCGGCTCACGTCATCCCGCCGGACGAGATCCCCGACGCCGAATATCCGATGGTGCTCTCGACCGGCCGCGTGCTCGAGCACTGGCACACCGGCTCCATGACCCGCCGCGCGCAGGTGCTCGACCAGATCGAGCCCGAGGCGGTCGCGTTCATGTCGCCGAAGGACATGCACAGGAAGAAGCTCGCGCCGGGCGATTTCATCCGGCTCGAGACCCGCCGCGGCGCGGTCGAGGTCAAGGTCCGGTCCGACCGCGACGTTCCCGAGAATATGGTGTTCATGCCGTTCTGCTACGCGGAAGCGGCGGCGAATTTGTTGACAAATCCGGCGCTCGATCCGTTCGGCAAGATCCCGGAGTTCAAGTTCTGCGCGGCCAGGGCCGAGCGCGCCGAAATGCGCGACGCGGCGGAGTAGGACGGCGGGCGGTCGTTAGGCGGCGCGAGGATCCATCCAATATCCGGCGTCGTCCTGGCGAAAGCCAAGACCCATACCGCGTGATCCATCGATTGTGGCTGGTCGCAGTACCGGGCTAGAATTTTCGCTAAACACCCCCCTGGGGTAACGGGTCCTGGCTTTCGCCAGGACGACTCGGAGAGAGAGTGCGCCGTACTCGTCCCTTCGCTCCTAGCAGCGGCGGTGGTAAACATCGTCCATGTCCAAAGCCACCCCAGCCACACGCGCGCTCGCGGCCGCCGGTGTTGCCTTCACCGTCCATACCTACGACTACGATCCCGATGCCGAAAGCATCGGCCTCCAGGCGGCTGCCGCACTCGGCGAGGATCCCGCGCGCGTCTTGAAGACGCTGATGGCGCTGGTCGACGGCAAACCGGTCTGCGTGATCGTCCCGTCCGACCAAGAAGTTTCGATGAAGAAGCTCGCCGCCGCGACAAGCGGCAAGTCGGCGCAGATGATGAAGCCGCCGGAGGCTGAGCGCCTCACGGGGTACAAGGTTGGCGGCATCAGCCCGTTCGGGCAGCGGAAGCCCGTGCGCACCGTGATCGAGAGAAGCGCGCTTGCGCATGACCAAGTGTACGTCAATGGCGGTCAGCGTGGGCTGCAGGTGCGGCTCAGTCCAGGCGATGTGCGGGACGTGTTGGAGGCGATTGCCGCAGAACTGGTCGCCTGAGCGCCGGGCTCTGCTACTGCTTTTGCAACAGCTTTAGCCGACAGCGTAGCGCTTCGCGAATGTGTGTGCGCGCGAGCTGCTCCGCTTTGCTGCCGTCGCGAGCCGCGATGGCGTCGATGATGGCCTGGTGCTCACCGTGGCTGGTCGAGGGGCGGCCGGATACCGTGAACGTGGTTGGACCGAGCAGGGCGATCCAGTCCTGCAATTCCCGTGAAGCGTTATCGAGATAGCGGTTGCGCGCGGCGCGGCAGATCGCTTCGTGGAAGGCGCGGTTGAGCCTTGCCATTTCTCTTGCCATTTCTCCTGCCATCTCGGCCGCGTCGGTCTCGGACGCTTCGACAAAAGCCTGCTCGATATCCCTGAGTGCATCGATCTCGGGCGTCGAGGCGTGCTCGGCGGCAAGTCGGGCGGCGGCGCCCTCCATGATCTCGCGCATGGCGTAGAGTTCGAGCACCTCGGAGATGTCGAGGTTGCGTACGATCAGGCCGCGGCCTCCGGCAGGTTCGACGAACCCGCGTGCGGCAAGCCGCCCCAGAGCTTCCCGCACCGGGGTGCGGCTGACCTTCAGCCGCTGGGCGACCTCTTCCTCGCGTAGGCGGTCGCCCGCGCGGTAGCTGCCGGCCTGCAGCGCCTCGCAGAGCGAGCGGAACACGGCCTCGCCGAGCGCCACGCCCCCGCCGCGCGCGATCGAGCCGCCTGCCTTTTTCGGACGTCTTGCCATCCATCCTCGTGGGCTCGCGCATCCTGCCCATGCAGCGGTGCCACTTGCCGGACGTCTGTATATCTTTGTATACAAAGGTGCGCAATGGCCAACCGTATTGACCGGGGCCGCCGGCGGGCAGAATGTCTCCAACTTCGTCGCATCGGGCAGACGGCATGAGCAGCAAATACGATGTGCTGGTGATCGGCGGCGGCAACGCGGCGCTGTGCGCGGCGATCAGCGCGCGACGCGGTGGGGCGTCGGTGCTGGTGCTCGAAGGCGCGCCAAAATTCTATCGCGGCGGCAACACGCGCCACACCCGCAACATGCGCTGCGCCCATGACGAGGCGACCGAAATCCTCACCGGCCCCTACACCGAGGAAGAGTTCTGGGAGGATCTGCTGCGCGTCACCGGCGGCCAAACCGACGAGGCGCTCGCCCGGCACATGATCCGTGAGTCCAAGGATATCTTGAACTGGATCGTCGAGCAGGGCGTGCGCTGGCAGCCCTCGCTCGGCGGCACGCTGAGCCTCGGTCGCACCAACTCGTTCTTCCTCGGCGGCGGCCGCGCGATGCTGAACGCGCTTTATCTTACCGCCGAGAAGCTCGGCGTCGAAGTCGAATACAACGCCGAGGTCACGGACCTCGTGATCGAGGACGGCATGTTTCTCGCCGCCCGTCTCAAGCGACCGATCAAGGGCGACACCGAGATACGTGCGACGTCGCTGGTCGCCGCCGCCGGCGGGTTCGAGGCCAACATCGAATGGCTGAAGCAATATTGGGGCGAAGCCGCCGACAATTTCCTGATCCGCGGCACGCCCTATAACCGCGGCTCAATCCTGAAGATGCTGCTCGACAAGGGCGTGCAGGAGGTCGGCGATCCCACCCAGTGCCATGCGGTCGCGATCGACGCCCGCGCGCCGAAATTCGACGGTGGCATCATCACGCGCCACGACTCGGTCGTGTTCGGCATCGTCGTCAACAAGCACGCGCAGCGTTTCTATGACGAGGGCGAGGACATCTGGCCGAAGCGCTACGCAATCTGGGGCCGGCTGGTCGCCGCGCAGCCCGACCAGATCGCCTACATCATCTTCGATTCCACCGTGGTCACGAGCTTCATGCCGACGCTGTTCCCTCCGATCGCAGGGCAGACGATTGCCGAGCTCGCCGGCAAGCTCGAGCTCGATCCGGCCGCGCTGGAAAAGACCATCACCGAATTCAACGCGGCGGTGCAGCCCGGCACCTTCGACCACACCATTCTGGACGATTGCCGTACCGAAGGCATCACGCCGCAGAAGACGCATTGGGCGCGGCGGATCGAGACGCCGCCCTATCTTGCCTATCCGGTACGGCCCGGCATCACCTTCACCTATCTCGGCACGCGCGTGACCAGGGAAGCGCGGATGCTGATGGCTGACGGCAAGCCGTCGGCCAACATGTTCGCGGCCGGCGAGATCATGGCCGGCAACGTGCTCGGCAAGGGCTATGCCGCCGGCATGGGCATGACCATCGGCAGCGTGTTCGGACGGATCGCAGGACGGGAAGCGGCGAAACATGCACGCAACTAGAATTCTCGACGAAGCCGACCGCCTGATGACGGTCTGTAATTCCTGTCGTTACTGCGAGGGTCTTTGCGCGGTTTTTCCCGCCATGGAGATGCGGCGCGCCTTCTCCGACGGCGACCTTAATTATCTCGCCAATCTCTGCCATGGCTGCGGCGCCTGCTACGTCGACTGCCAGTTCTCGCCGCCGCACGAATTCAACGTCAACGTCCCGCAGACGCTGGCGATCGCGCGCGCGGAATCCTACGCGGCCTATGCCTGGCCGCAGGCGCTGTCCGGTGCCTTCGCACGCAACGGTCTCGTCATCAGCATCGTCGCCGCGCTGAGCATGGCCGCTTTCATCCTCGGCTTCGCGGCCCTGAACGACCGCAGCGTGCTGTTTGGCGTGCACACCGGCCCCGGCGCGTTCTACAAGTTGATGCCGCACAACGCGATGGCGGCGTTGTTCAGCGCCGCCTTCCTTTATGCGATCTTCGTGCTAGTGATGAGCGTGCGTGCGTTCTGGCGGGATATCAGCCCGCCGATCGGCGGCCGTGCGGACGGTGGCTCCATCTTTCAAGCGATGCGCGACGCTGGTGAGTTGCGCTATCTTCATGGTGGCGGCGTCGGCTGCTACAATGAGGATGACAAGCCGACCGACCGGCGCAAGCTTTTCCATCACCTGACCTTCTACGGCTTCCTGCTCTGCTTCGCCGCGACCTCGGTCGCCACGCTGTATCACTATCTGCTCGGCCGCGAGGCGCCGTATCCGTGGTGGGATCTGCCAGTGGTGCTCGGCACGCTCGGTGGCCTCGGCCTGATCATCGGCCCGATCGGCCTGTTCGTCGCGAAGATGCGGCGCGATCCGGCGCTTCTCGACGAGCAGCGCTACGGCATGGATGTCGGCTTCATCGCCATGCTGTTCCTGACCGGCTTCACCGGCATGCTGCTTCTGATTCTGCGCGAGACTGCAGCCATGGGGCCGCTGCTGGCGCTGCATTTGGGTGCAGTGTTCGCGCTGTTCATCACCATGCCCTACGGTAAGTTCGTGCACGGCATCTATCGCTTCGCGGCGCTGGTGCGTTACGCGCAGGAGCGACGCAGTGAAGCCGGCTCCTGAGATTCAGACGATCGGAAGCGACCGATGAGGGCATCGCGCCTCGCCTGATTGAGGCGCCTCGCGCATCCCGCTCACGCTACCTCGCGTTCCGCGCCTGAGGCCTGCTCGCGAGCCATCGTCGTTGCGGTGACGTAGTCGGTCTTGCCGGTGCCGAGCAGCGGCACCTTGTCCACCACCATGATCGCCGCGGGAACGGTCAGCTCGGACGCGCCGATCGCCTTGGCCTGGCCCTGCATTGCGCTGCGCTCGGCAGTCTTCTCTGTCGTCAGCAGCACGATGCGCTCGCCCTTGCGGGGATCCGGGATCGACACCGCGACCGATGCGGCCTGCGGCCACAGCGTCGTCGCGATGTTCTCGACCGCCGACAGCGAGACCATTTCGCCGGCGATCTTGGCAAAGCGCTTGGCGCGGCCCTTGATGGTGATGAAGCCGGCCGGGTCAATGGCGACGATGTCGCCGGTGTCGTGCCAGCCCTCGGCGAGCGGTTCGAGCACGCCGGGATTGTCGGCCCTGAGATAGCCGAGCATCACATTCGGTCCGCGCACCGAGAGGCGTCCGCCTTCCTCGATGCCGGGGACCGGGTCGAGGCGGCTTTCCATCAGCGGCGACAGGCGTCCGACCGTGCCGGGACGATTGGCCATCGGCGTGTTCATTGCCAGCACCGGCGCCGTCTCGGTGACGCCATAGCCTTCGAGGATGCGGATGCCGTAACGCTCCATGAAGACCTGCCGGGTGCGATCCTTGACCGCCTCGGCGCCGGCGATCACCAGGCGCAGCGTACGGAAGTCATAGGCATGCGCCGAGCGTGCGTAGCCGGTGAGGAACGTGTCGGTGCCGAACAGGATCGTGGCGCCGGTCTGGTAGATCAGCTCGGGCACGATCCTGTAGTGCAGCGGCGAGGGATACATGTAGATCGGAATGCCCGCGAGCAGCGGCATCATCATTCCGCCGGTCAGCCCGAAGGAGTGGAACACCGGCAGCACGTTGAACACCTTGTCATTGGCGTTGGCATCGACCCGCGCCAGCGCCTGTGCGGCGTTCGCAAGGATATTGCGGTGGGAGAGCACCACGCCCTTGGGCGTGCCTTCCGAGCCCGACGTGAACAGCACGACGGCCGGATCGCTCGCCTGGCGGACGACTCGCGGCGCGGTGCCGGCGAGCAGGCCCTTGATCTTGTCGGCCGTGCCGATCGAGGCGCGGACATCCTCGAGATAGACGACGCGAACTTCCGCGGAGATCGCGGTCATCAACTTGTCGAGCTTGCCCTTCTCGATGAAAGCTTTCGACGTCAGCACGGTCTTGACCTGTGCGGCTTTCATGGCGGCGAGCACAATGACCGGGCCAGCCGAGAAGTTGAGCATCGCCGGCACCCGGCCGATGTTTTGCAGCGCCATGAAGACGACGGCAACGCCTGCGGAATTCGGCAGCAGCACGCCGACATTCTCGCCGACAGCGGTGCCGTTCTCCAGCTTTCGGCTCAAGACCTGGGCGCCCAGGATCAGCTTGCGATAGGTCAGCTTGGTGCCGAGCGCGTCCTCGACGATGACCTTGCCGGTGTCGCGGTCGCGATAGGCGTGTCCGAGCGCCTCGAACAGGGTGTGATCGAGCATGGCGTTCTTTACCATGGCGTCGATCATCACGTCCTGAAGTGCCGCGCCCGCGGCATTGCGGCGCGCCTTGCCCTTGAGCGCCGCGTCGACCGGAAGCTTGACCGGCGGCAGGATGGTCACGGTCACTCGCGGAAACCACGAGCGCTTGATCTGGCTGCCGTTGAGATAGCTGAGATGCGAGCGCTGGGCGCCTTCGATGCGGACCGGGACGACGACCGCGTCCGACTTGTCCGCGATCATCGCGGTGCCGTCATAGACCTTCATCAGCGAGCCGGAGACGGTGATGCGTCCTTCGGGGAAAATCACCACCGGCTCTCCGGCGGCGACGAGCTTGATGAGGTCGCGCGCGGCCAGCGGCTTGCTGGGGTCCATGGTGTAGTGCTTGACCACCCGCAGGAACGGCTTGGCCCACCAGGCCTTGGCGATGCCGGTATCGACGGCGAAGCTCGCGTCGATCGGCAGCACGGCGTGCAGCAGCGGGCCGTCGATCAGGCTGACATGGTTGGGCGCGATCAGCATGCGCGTGCCAGCAGGCGGCAGGTTCTCCAGCCCGCGGACCTCGGTGCGGAACAGCGCGCGGAACAGCAGCCCGCCAAAGTCGCGCACGCCTTCCTTGCCCCACTTCGTCAGCACGAACCAGACTGCGCCGAAGCTGGCGACGCCGAGACCGAAGAATATCCAGCCGATGTGCAATCCGCCGGCCTGCAGCAGCGCGACGAACAGCGAGCCGGCCACCATGAAGGCGGCCTGCAGCACGTTTCCGGCGGCGATGATCCGGGCGCGCTCGGAGGGGGCGGACCAGGCCTGGACGGCGGCGAAGGACGGCACGACGAACAGCCCGCCGCCGAATGCGAAAGCGACGAAATCGACCAGCATGCGCAGTCCCGCGAACGAGGTTGCGAAGTCGCCCGCGGTGATGTCCTGCCCCTTGGCGGTGACGCCGATCGCCCATGCGAGGTCGATGCCGGCAAACCCCATCATGATGGCGCCGATCGGCACCAGCGCGAGGTTCGGGCGAACGTGGCTCAGATTCGCGGCGAACAGCGAGCCGATGGCAATGCCGATTGCGAAGATCGCGAGACACAACGTCACCACGCCCTCGGTACCACCGATGACCTCCTTGACCAGCGCCGGCAGCAGCGAGAGCACGATGGCGCCCACCAGCCAGAACCAGGAGACGATCACGGTGCCGTCCCACAGCCGGTGGTCGGCGTGCAGCGTCTTCAACAGGCCGAGTGTCGAGGTCCAGGGATTGGCGTTGACCGGCAGATCGGGCGCGGACGGCGTCGTCGCGGGAATGCGGGAGGCGAAAGCCCAGGACAGCAGGGCCAGCACGACCACGGCCGATGCGACCCAGCCCATATGCGCGGAGCCGGCCACGAACTGGCCGCCGGCAACGGTGCCGAGCAGGATAGCCATGAAGGTCGCGCCTTCGACCAGCGCGTTGCCGGTCGCGAGCTCGCCGAGCTCGAGCTGATCCGGCAGCATCGCGTATTTCACGGGACCGAACAGCGCGGCGATGACGCCGAACAGTGCGAGCGCGGCGAACAGCAGCGGCACCGAGTGCAGGAAAAAGCCGGCCGCGGCAAAGCCCGCGGCAAAGATCTCGGCGAATTTGAGCCGCCTTGCGACGACGGATTTGACGTATTTGTCGGCGAGCTGGCCGCCGAGCCCGGACAGGATGAAATAGGGGAAGATGAAGACGGCGCCAGCGACCGTCACCAGCGCATCTCCGTGGCCGGTTGCGGCGCTGTAAAGCAGGATGATGACGAGTGCGTTCTTCAGCACGTTGTCGTTCAGCGCCGAGAAGAATTGCGCCCAGAACAGCGGCGCGAAGCGGCGTGACGACATCAAATCCCTGATCATGACTAGTCCTGTTTTGGAAACGCTGTCTGAGCTTGTTTCATTGTCGGGTGGGCCGTCGGGACCGGAAGAGATGCGACGGGCATTTGCGGGTTGACGACGATCGTCCCCGGCCTGCTCTGCGCCTTTGCCTTCCGATCCTGTTGGTCTCCGCGTGGCGACGTTTGGTTCGCAAATGGTTGGTCGCGGCTCTATCACGCCCCGGCAACGGTGGCGTGCGCGCCTCAGGTGAGATGGGCGAGGCGGCGAAAGGGCGAGAGGCGGCCGAGCAGGCTGATGTGGCGGCCCTCATGGCGGGCACGGCCGCGGTTGGCCCGCCACATCCGGAAGGTCGCCCGGCGCTCGGTCAGGACGCCGGCAATGTCGCAGGCATTTGCAATGCGATCGATCGGCCCCGTCGCGAACCGTAGGAAGGCGCGGCCAAATCCGGTCACGAGAGCGGTGGCGTCATCGACGAGGGTGGAGGCGATATCAACAGCGAGGGTTTGCATTTTGCAGGTCTCCGGGTTAAATTGAACATTGTTCAAATGAGTATCCTGAAAATGAACAATGTTCAAGACGAATCGTTGCGGGACCGAAAAAAATCTCGACGGCGGCAGCAGATCGTGGAGATCGCTCGCAGCATTATTGCGACTAAGGGACTGAAGTCGTTGAAAGTCCGGGACGTGGCGGACGCCGCCGGCTGCTCGGTTGGAAGTGTCTATAACGAGTTCGGCGACTTCGACGGCGTGATCCTGACCGTGAATCGGGAGACCGTTAATGCGCTGACGGTGCGGCTGCGCCAGGTTCCGGCCGAAGATCCTGTTCGCCAGCTCTACGGGCTGGCTGCGACCTACCTCGAATTCTTCGCGGGGCACGCCAATCTGCTGCGCTCGCTGTTCGAACATCGAATGGAGGACGACCGCCCTTACCCCGATGACATCCTTCAGATGGTGATGGACGCCTTCGCGTTGATGCACGCGCCCCTGGTGCGGCTGCTTCCGAATGCAGACGACGTGCAGATCGCGCTGCTGTCACGCACCCTGTTTTCCGCCGTGCACGGGATCATCTCGCTCGGCCTCGAAGAGCGCATGCTGGCCGTGCCACCGCAGATGCTGCGCCAGCAGGTCGAGCAATTTCTGGATGCGCATCTCGCGGGGCTCGGGATTCTGCCAGTACGATAAAGTGCTGAGCGCTGCTACGCGCTGGCGGCCTTACGCTGCCGCGAGGTGACGACGACGACGTCCGTCGTCCCGTTGTCGACCTGAACAATGTTGCGTCCGTTCTCCTTGGCGCGATAGCAGGCGGCATCCGCACGCCGCATCGCGTCCTCGAGGGTGGTGTTGCCGTCGGTGATGCAGGTAACGCCGATACTGGCCGTCACTGCAAAGCAACGATCATCCCACGCGAAGACAGATAGCTCGAGCGACCGGCGCAGCCGTTCGGCGATATCCACGGCGTCGTACGGCGTGCATTGCGGAAGGATTAAGCCGAATTCGTCACCGCCGAGCCGGGCTACCAGGTCGTGCGGCCGCCGCTCCTGTTGCAGGAGACGCGAGATCTGGCAGAGCAGGCGGTCGCCGGCGAGGTGACCGCAGCTGTCGTTGACCTCCTTGAACTGGTCGAGATCGAGCAGGATCAGGCCCAGCGAACCCGCCGCGGTGTCGTCCAACTCGCTTTGCAGGCGGGCCTCGAAGGCGCGGCGGTTGGACAAGCCGGTCAGCCAGTCGTGCGACGCCTGCCAGGCCAGGCGCTCCTTCTCGGCATGCAGGGCATCCTCGAACGCCTGTCGTTGCAGCACCAATCGCCGCGTGTGCCAGATCAGCAGCAGGATCAGCGTCACGGCCGTGACGACATTGATGCCAGTCAGCGTCATCTTGATGGCGCGCGAACCTTCGCCGAGGACGGTGGAGAACCGGTTGGCGTGCACCGTGAACTGAGTGTTGAGCTCCGAGAGCCGCGACGACAATAATTGCAGGCGGTTGCCGTCCTGAACCGCCCCGTTCTTCAATTCTGACCGGATGACCTCGCCGAACACGCTCAGCTCCAGCAGCATAGGGTCGGTGGCAGCCCACTCGCGGATCGCTTCCTTGAGAAAGCTGACCTGTTTGAAGTAGCGAAACAGCCAGATCAGTCCCGGCACGTCATCGGGATGGTTGCCGCCTTGCAGGAAGCCGATGCGGGCGGCCTCGACGTCCACCGGATCGCGCTCGAGCGCCCAGCGTGCGAACTCGTCGCCGATGGGAACGGCCAGCGAGGCCTGATATTGCGCAAACTGGCTGGCGTCGCCCGAATGCAGATAGAGATTGAGGAAATAGACGGCGTTCTTCTGCGAGCGTGACCACAACGCTTCGCCCGCGACATAGGCGCGGACCGAGGACATCACCTCCAGGCTGAACCCGGCGATCGCCGCCTGCAGCAGAACGACCGTGACGAAAGGCGAGACGAGCTTGATGACGTGAAGGAAGCTGCGTCCCTTTGTCGACGGCGCTGTTCTGCGAAACACCTTGCGTTCCCCAAGTCGCTCAACGACCCCAGCGGAGCGATCCGCTCATAACGCGGATGACCCACGAAAGGTGCTTAACTCGACTTGAAAATGCCAGGAGACTGCATCGCAGGGTGAAGGCGTTGTGAACTGGATGCTTGCAGATCGTCGCAAATGCCGCCGAACCGGAACTGACGCGGCATCGGCGCGCCGATGTCGCGCATTTGCCCCAAGTGGTTTACCTGATGGAGAGATTGCTCTGGCGCTAGACCAGCACCGGCTTGCGCACGCGGCCGGCGTCGCCGAAGACGCGCAAATAACGTTCGATCTCGGAAGGCAGGCCGGTCGCCTTCTCGGGATTGTCGGAAAGCTTGACGGCCGGATGTCCGTCGACCGACGACACCTTGCACACCAGCGAGATCGGATCGAGGTTGAACGAGCCGTCCGGCGTGCAGCCGACGAAATCATTGGTGAGATTGGTGCCCCAGCCGAAGGAGAGCCGTACCCGGCCGGCGAAGTGGTGGTAGGTCTCCTCGATCGAGCCCACGTCCATCGCGTCGGAGAAGACCAGCAGCTTGTCCCTGGGATTGCGGCCCTTCTGCTCCCACCATTTGATGATCTCCTCGCCGGCCTGTATCGGGGGCGCGCTGTCGGGGCGGAAGCCGGTCCAGTCTGCGACCCATTCCGGCGCATCGCGCAGGAACGCCTTGGTGCCGAAAGCGTCGGGGAGCGCGATCAAGAGGTTGCCGCCATAGGTCTGGCGCCACTGGTCGAGGATGCGGTAGGGCGCCCAGCGCAACTCCTCGTCGTCCCTGGCCAGCGCAGCCGCGACCATCGGCAGTTCATGGGCGTTGGTGCCGATGGCTTCGAGATCATTGTCCATCGCGAGCAGCACGTTGGAGGTGCCGATGAAGGACGGGCCCAGGCCTTCCTTCACGGCCTCCACGCACCATCGCTGCCAGAGGAAGCCATGGCGGCGACGGGTGCCGAAGTCGGAGAGCCGGAGGCCATCAAGCTTGCGCAAGCGCTCCACCTTGGTCCACAGCTTGGCCTTGGCGCGGGCATAGAGCACGTCGAGCTCGAAGCGGCCGCGGCCCTTTATCGCCGCGCGCGAGCGCAATTCGTTGAGGATGGCGAGCGCAGGAATCTCCCACATCGTGGTATGGCTCCACGGCCCGTGGAAGTGCAGCTCGTACTGGCCTTCGACCTTGCGAAGCTCGTATTCGGGCAGCCGGAATTCGGCGAGCCAGCGGATGAAGTCCGCCGAGAACATGTGGGTCTTGCCGTAGAAAGTATTACCGGCAAGCCAGATCAGCTCTTTCTTGGTGAAGCGGATGGTGCGGGCGTGGTCGAGCTGGGCGCGCAGCTCGACCTCGTCGATGATTTCGGCGAGCCGGACATGGCGCGATCGGTTAATGACCGAGAATGTCACCTGCTGGTTCGGGTAAGATTCCCGAATCATTTGCAACATCAATAGCTTGTAGAAGTCGGTATCAAGCAGGCTGCGGATGATGGGATCCAGCCGCCAGCTGTGATTGTAGGTCCGGCTCGCAATGTCGGTCACTGTCATGGGGGAATTCTAGCGTGGCCGCCCCGGCGCAACCAGTGGGTTTGACGGGGATCAGGTTTTCGCGGGGACGGGGTGCGAGGCCGTCGCCGCCACGGTCTCGAGCTGGCTTCTGATCCAGCGATGCGCCGGGTCCTTCTGATAGCGCTGGTGCCAGACCATGAACATCGGCAGCTCGGCCAGCGTTCGCGTGCGCGAGGCCAGCGGAATCCGCACATGCGCGAAGCCGTGCATCACGCCGGGCGCCAACAGGCTCGGCATGCTCGCCAGCATCTGCGAGCCACGCAGGAAGGACGGCACGCCGGAGAAGCTCGGCACGGAGATCGCGATGTCGCGGTGGAAGCCGTCGGCTGCAAGCCGGCGATCGAAGTCGAGCCGCTCATTGTCAGTGTAGACCACCGTGATGTGACGCGCCGCGAGATAGGCGCCGCGCGTAGCCGGCGCGGCACGCGCTTTGGAGTCGTAGTAGCAAACGTAATGGTCTTGCAGCAGGCGCTTCTGCACGATGTCCACGCCGGATGGCGGTAACGGCGTGATCAGCAGGTCGCAGCGGTTTTCCCGCAGCATCGCCGGCGAGGGCGACTGCGAGGGGATCACGCGCAGGTTCAGGTTCGTCACTTGCGCGGCGACATGATCGAAGAACCGCGGCAGCAGCAGGTCGCGCTGGAAGTCGTTCGCAGCGATTGTCAGCGAAAGCTGCGCGCTCGACGGCTCGAACGTGACGCCACCGGCAAAGCTCCTCATCTCGTCGATCAGCGCTCGCGCCTTTGCGGCGAGCGCCTGGGCGTGCGCCGTAGCCACAATGCCGCGGCCGGATTTGGCAAACAGCGGATCGCCGACGATCCGCCGCAGCTTATTCAGGGCGTGGCTGACCGCGGATTGCGTCAGGCCGAGCCGCGTTGCGGCCGCCGTCACCGAGCCTTCTTCCAGTACGGCTAGGAACAGCTCCAGCGCGTGGCCATCGAGCGCCAAATGATCGATTTTTTTCATGGTATTCATTATAATCGATCTATTTATCTTGAGAATAGCCTGCGTCATCATCTCCCGATAAGCCGTGCGCCCCAACGGGGCGCCAGAGGGAGAGACAACGCCGATGCATGCCCAGGCGCCAGCCTTGCGGGATCCCCGCCTCAACCGCCCCGCGCCGTTCACGCCACCGCTTGGTGACGGTGGCTTCTTCCAGCGCGACCGTTCCATGCATCCGCCGGCGCACGCGCCGGGCTACAAATCCTCGGTGCTGCGCTCGCCGCGCCAGGCGCTGCTGTCGCTTGAGAACTCGGTCTCGGAGATCACGGGGCCGGTGTTCGGGCACAACGACCTCGGCCCCCTCGACAACGATTTGATCCGCAACTACGCCAAGGACGGCGACCCCGTCGGCGAGCGCATCATCGTCCACGGCCGCGTGCTGGACGAGACCGGCCGCGGCGTCCCGAATACGCTGGTCGAGTTCTGGCAAGCCAATGCCGGCGGCCGCTACCGGCACAAGAAGGACACGTATCTGGCGCCGATCGATCCGAATTTCGGCGGTTGCGGCCGCGCGCTCACCGACGACACCGGCAACTATTATTTCCGCACCGTGAAGCCGGGACCGTATCCCTGGCGCAACTACGTCAACAGCTGGCGTCCCGCTCACATCCACTTCTCGGTGTTCGGCTCGGGCTTCGCACAACGCCTGATCACCCAGATGTACTTTGAGGGCGATCCCCTGATCCCGGTCTGCCCGATCCTGACGACGATCCCGGACAAGGATGCGCTGGAGCGCCTCGTCGCGCCGCTCGACCTCAACGCATCGGCTCCGTTCGACTCGCTGGCCTACCGCTTCGACATCATCTTGCGCGGCCGGCGCTCCACTTACTTTGAAAATCGCACCGCAGGGAACTAGGTCCATGCCGCAGCCGCTCAACTACCTCAAGGAAACCGCCTCGCAGACGGCCGGGCCCTACGTGCATATCGGGTTGATCCCGGCCATGGCCGGCTTCGACATTTTCGAGAAGAACTTCTCCAACGTGCTGGTGACGCCGAACACGCAAGGCGAACGCATCACGCTGGAGGGCAAGGTGATCGACGGCAGCGGCACGCCGCTGCGCGACGTGCTGCTGGAGATCTGGCAGGCCAACGCGACCGGCCGCTACAACCATCCGGCCGATCGGTCGATCGGCTCGCTGGACGAGGAATTTCGTGGCTGGGGCCGCGCCGGCTCCGACTTCGAGAGCGGTCTCGTCACCTTCGAAACCATCAAACCGGGCGCGATCATCGACAAGACGGGCCGCAGAGGCGCTCCGCACATCAATGTCTGGATTGTCGCGCGCGGTATCAACATCGGTCTCAACACGCGCCTTTATTTCTCGGACGAAGAGGCCGCCAACGCCGCCGACCCCGTGCTCAACCTGATCGAGCAGCAGGTCCGGCGCTCGACTCTGATCGCAAAGCGCAGCGAACGCGCCGGAAAGATCGTGTATTCCTTCACGATCAATTTGCAGGGGCCGGAAGAGACGGTGTTCTTCGACGTGTGATCGTCTCAGGTCTCCTCGCCGTGGAGCTGCGCGCGAAAGGCGCGCGGTGACACGCCCGTGGCGGCGGCGTAGACCCGGCTGAAATAGGCAGGGTCCTCGAAGCCCAGCGCATAGGCGATCGTCGAGACCGGCAAATTGGTGTAGACGAGGTTGCGCCGCGCTTCGCGGATCAACCGGTTGAGGATCAGGTGAGAGGCGGTGTCGCCGGTTGCTGCCCGCGTCACCCGGTTGAGATGGGTCGGCGTGATCGACAGCGCACCCGCGTAGTCCGCGACGCTCCAGCGTTCCAGATGATGCTGTTCCAGCAGCGCTTCAAATCGGCGGAATAGACCGCTTTCAGCCGTGCCGTTGCCACCGCTCTCGCCGGTGAGCGCGCGGGCGACCAGCCCAATCATGGCCGCCGACAGTGCACGCAGCACATGCGCTCGGCCGAAATCGCGCGCGGCATGTTCGGCAAAGATCTGCTTCATGGTGGTCCGGATCTGCGGCGTGCCGCGCATCACGGCCGAGCGCGATAAGGCACCGCGCAGTCCTTCGGAGGCGAGCAGCGCTTCGTCCAATATTTCCGCGGCGATGGTCAGTACCCAGCCCTGGGTATCAGGAACGAAACGGAACCCATGGACGTGGCCGACAGGTACGTTGACGATCTGCATCGGCTTCAGCTGCACCACGCGCCCGTCGAGCGTGGCTTCGCCGCCTCCGCGCTCGATCAGCAGCACCTGGTGCAGCCGGGCATGGCGGTGCACGGCCAGCGTCCAGTCGTGCAGCACCGAGCGCGACGCTATCGTCTCGCAATGCACGACATCGGGCAGATCGCCGGACTCGCCGAACAAATTGTAGACCCGGATCGCCGGGGCGGGGGCTGCGCTTCTCATGTTCGAATAGTACAAGATAAAGACGAAAGCCTCCATCGGTCAGCGGCACTGAATCTGCAAGAAAGTGCCGAGGAGGACGCAAAAATGAAAGTCCAGGTCTGTATCATTGGCGGCGGGCCGTCCGGGCTGCTGTTGTCCCAGCTTCTGCACCTCAAGGGCATCGACACGGTCGTGCTGGAAAAATACAGCCGCGACCACGTGCTTGCCCGGATCCGTGCCGGCGTGCTCGAGCACGGCTTCGCCAGGCTGATGCGCGAGGCACAGTGCGGCGAGCGGATGGACCGCGAGGGCGAGATCCACAAGGGATTCGAGATCGCCCATGACGGCGTGCTCTCCCAGATCGACCTTTACAAGCATTCCGGCGGCAATTCGGTGCTGGTCTACGGCCAGACCGAGCTGACGCGCGACCTCTACGAGGCGCGCGACCGCCTCGGCGGCAACGTCGTGCACAATGCCGAGGACGTGACGCCGCATGACCTGACCTCGGACCGGCCGTACGTGACCTATCGTTCGAATGGGGAGACCGTTCGAGTCGATTGCGACTATATTGTCGGCGCCGACGGCTTTCACGGCGTCAGCCGCAGGTCGATCCCGAAGGACGTGCTGCGGGAATACGAAAAGATCTATCCGTTCGGCTGGCTCGGCGTGCTGTCGCGCACGAAACCGGTCTCGCCGGAGCTGATCTATGTGAAGCACGAGCGTGGCTTCGCGCTGTGTTCCTTGCGGTCGCAAGTGCTGAGCCGCTACTACGTCCAGGTGTCGCTCACCGACAAGGTGGAGGACTGGAGCGACGATGCGTTCTGGGCCGAGCTGAAGCGTCGTTTGCCGGACGAGGTAGGCGGCCGCTTGATCACGGGGCCGTCCATCGAGAAGAGCATCGCGCCGTTGCGCAGCTTCGTCGCCGAGCCGATGAGCTACGGCCGCCTGTTTCTCGCCGGCGATGCCGCCCACATCGTGCCGCCGACCGGCGCGCGCGGGCTGAACAGCGCCGCCTCCGACATCTATTATCTCTACCACGCCATGCTCGCGCACTATCAGAACGGCGATGATTCCGGGCTTCAGGGCTATTCCGCCAAGGCGCTGGCGCGGATCTGGAAGGCGCAACGCTTCTCGTGGTGGATGACGATGTTGCTGCATCGCTTCCCCGACCGTTCCGAGTATGAAGACAGGCTTCAGCAGACGGAGCTGGAGTATCTGCTGTCGTCCGAGACGGCGCAGCGCCTGCTGGCGGAGAACTATGTGGGGTTGCCGTTCTAGCGTGGAGTGGACCCGAAAAGCGGTGCGACGCTGCGCTACTTTCCTTCTAGGATGTTCACCGGCGTCCAATCGGACGCCGGTGGATTTGTAGCGAGCGCAGTCGCGCGCTTGCCAAAAAGCGCTGACGCCGAATCCATTTCCGCCGTTCGCCCGAACGCATCAGCCGCCTTCGCAAACTCCCTTGCCCGCCAGCACGCCAGCCCTTCCGCATACGCGGCGGCAACCTTCGTCTGCCCGGCACTCTCCGTGCCCTTCTCCGCGAGGGGCTCGAACACCTTAATCGCCTCGCCGCGTCCTATCACTTTGATGGAGTCGAGCTCGCGCCATTTGAAAGTATTGCCTGTCTGCGCGACCGTCGTTTCTGAGGCCATGATTGCGGTGCCATAATATTTGTTGGCGCCTTCGAGCCGCGAGGCGACGTTCACGGTGTCACTCATCACGGTGTAATTGAAGCGGCGGCGGGAGCCGATATTGCCGACCACGGCCTCGCCGCTGTTGAGCCCGATGCGGTGCGACAGGCCGTGGCCGGCGAAGGCGGCGCTGCCGGCGTTGAGTTCCGCCAGCTTTGCGTGACATTTCAGTGCGGCATGGACGGCGTGGCGCGCATGCGCTTGATCGTCGGCGGGCGCACCGAACATGGCGACGATGGAATCGCCGATATATTTGTCGACATAGCCGCCATGGCTCTCGATGATGTCGGTCATGGCCGACAGATATTCGTTCATCAGCGTCACCAGCTCGCCCGGCGTCATCGTCTCGGCGATGGAGGAGAAGCCACTCAGGTCGGAGAAGAACATGGTGACGTTGCGCATTTCGCCGCCGAGCGCCGGCATCTTGCCGGAGGCAACCATGGTGTCGATCACTTCGGGGGCGAGATAAAACGCAAAGCTCTTGCGCAGGAATCGCTCGTCACGATCGGCCAGCACGAAACGGTAGCCGATCATCATCGCGAGCGCGGCGAGGCTCGCGAGCGCGGGCTCCGTCAGCGGCAGCGCCAAGGCATGGACGAATGCACCGACGGCCACAGCGGCGTATACCGCGATGAGGCCGAGCCATGCGATCAGTGCGCCACCCGGTGCGAGCACGCAAGCCGCGCAGGCCACGATCGCCGCGAACACGATGGTGAGAATGCTCCGCAGTGGAAAGCCGAGCTCGGTCACCGCATCGCGTTCGATCAGATTTCGCACGGCGTTGGCATGCACGAAGACGCCCGCGATGTCGCTGCGGGCCTTTTGTGCGGTGCTTGCCGGGGCGGGCTGGGCGCATCGTGGCCCCGGCGTTCCGTCATATCCGCCGGACAGTCGCATCGAGGTGAGCTTGCGATCGTCGAAATTCAGGGCGGTGCCGAGCAGCACGACTTTGCCGCCGAAGGCGCGGCGGAAGAAATCGCGGTCGCCTTTTTCGACGCAGGCGCGCAGATCGGCGAAGGAGAAAGTCGGGATGTCGCGGCCGAGTCCTCGAAAATTGAGCGCCAGTGTATTCGGCACCGCGCTCGGAATTGCATAACCGGACAATTCGGCCGCTCCGGACGGTGCAGTCTCGGGTTTTCCGGCGAGCGCGCGCGCGGCGAGCTCGACCGCCATCGCGGGGACCGGCTTGCCGTCGATCGAGAAGCTCAGCGGCATCCGCCGGATCACGTCGTCGGCGTCGGTATGGACGTTGAGGGCGCGGATATTGTTTCTCACCGCCAATTGCTGCGCGCGGTCGGGCCTTTCCTGATGGTCGTTGCTCAGGATCTCGCCGAGCACCAGCCTGCCGCTGTCGGAAAGCTTCCGCAGGGCGATGAGATAGTCTCGGTCGAATCCCTTCAGTCGCGCGCCAAGCGGCGCATCGCCAAAGGGAATCTCCGACTGCTCGATCGAGCTCGGAAAGATGACGTCGAAGCCGATTACCTTGGCGCCGCCGTCGGTAATGCTGCCGAGCACCCGGCCGATCTCGCGCGTCCAGGTCAGCGTTGGCGACCCCTTGAAGGGAGGCGTGTCGTAGGTCTCCCCGTCGATTGCCACGACCACCACAGGCGACGTGGCGGGATCGCGGCGGTCGACCACGAGCTTGCCGCGTACTGCCGTGAGGATGTCGAGCGACAGGCCCTGCAGCGTCTGGAACGGCGGAGACGTGACGACGGCGCCTGCAAGAAGCGCAATCAGGATCGCTGGAACGATGTCCCGTCTGCCGATCCGCCGCATCGCCCCGCCGCTAGCTGCCTATTCGAGCCGCAGCAGGCGCCCGACGATCGGTGTCGGCGACGACGTGGCGCTGGGATCGACCTGGAAGGCGTAACGCTTGGAGCCGAGGATGGCGAGATAGCTGCCGCCCGGCGTCAGCGACTTCCCGGCCTTGGCGAAGTCATAGAACTTGCCTCCGACCATCGTCTCGCTCTTGAGCGGCACGCTGATTGTGGGCTCCTTGCCATCGGTGCGTTCGATCACCAGGGTGCTGCCGCTCTTGGCCTGCACCAACGGCGCGACGCCGTAGAGCGTCGGCAGCTTGGCCGGAGCGTTGCCCTTGGCGTCCGACCGCATGGTGCGGAAGGTCGTCGCGGCACTCTGGTTCGCCTCGCGCTCCGACAGTTTTGCCGCGTTGGTATCGCAGGGCACCTTTTCCCGCTTGACCTCGCCGAGTTGCACGGTGCTCTGCTCGGTGCCGACCATGACGACGCCTTCGCTGATGGTCTCGCGCTGGCACGATTTGAGATAGCTGAGCGTAATGGTTGCCTTGGGCCCCAGCTTGATGATCTTGCCCGGCGCCACATAATCCATGAACGCGACACCGTCGACCTTGCCTTGCACGTCCTCGACGATGGCGGCCGGGGTCTCCGCCAAAGCCGGGGCAGCAAGACAGCATGCGCCGACAACAGCGCCGATCAGACTTTTCATGGGAATTCTCATCCAATTCGACCGATACTTGCCCGGTCCCCGTCCAGGCCCGATGCTTAGCAGCGAAACGCCAAGGTAAGTGTGACCGGAATCACTCTCAGATATTGGTGCACTCTATCAGGAAGAGGTTCAAACCGGCGACCGGAGAAAATAGTGTGCCGGCAAGCTGTTGGCCGGATGGATAATTTCATTCGGCTGGACGGCCTCGACCGGGTGGCCCTCAGCTGCGCTCTCTATAATGGGAGCCAGCGTGCTAATGGGAGCCGGCGTGGCTCGGACTTCTGGTGCGGCGTCGTCTGTTTACCGGCCGCGATCTCCACGACTTTGCCCCATCGCGACAGGAAGGCTAGCTGTCACGAACAGGCTGAGTTGATAGTGGTCATATGCAAGCTACCGAGGTCGGCACGCCGATGATTTTTAGCGCGGTATGCAACGAGGTCCAGCTTTCTTGCCCGCTGCACGGGGGAGCGTGCGCCCGCCCGCGTCGCTGCGCGTTGGCCGCAATTTAACTGGCTCGCTTTGCAGGGCGTTAACCGTGGCGGAATGCACTCCGCGCGGATCATTGTCGCGCCCCAGTGTTGGTTGCAAATACGTTTGAGTCTTACGGTGGATGTTTTCATGTTGAGAGACGGCAAATATGCCGCCTGGTTCAGGACCCCGCGCGGTCAGGGCACGGGCGTCGTGCATCTGGCGGAGGGACGAATCTCCGGCAGCGACAGCTTCTTCACGTATGGCGGCTCTTACCAAATCGACGAGCAGCGCTTCACGGCGGTTCTGACCACGCGGCGACATGCCGAGGGGCCGCCGACCGTGTTCGGGCTCGACGAAGTCGAGGTCAAGCTCTCGGGCGTGTGCAGCGGCGCGATGGCGACCTGTTCCGGAACGGCCGAGCAGGCGCCCGATGTGGCCTTCGAGGCGACGCTGATCTACAGCCAGGACGAGGCGCCGGCCGTTGACGCCAGAGGTGCGGTCGTAAAGCTCAATGCCGACAAGCTGCCCAAGGGGCTCGACGGCCGTTCGCGATCGCGCCATCCGTTTGCGCCGGGATCGCCCGGCTCAGAACGGAATAGACCATAAGTCCACGTCTCATCCCGCCTGATCGACTTCGACGATGTCGTCAGGGCTGCTTAAGCGGATGAGCCTTCTGGTGCCAGGCCCAGGCGGTGCGGATCACGGTCGGCAGATCCGAATGTCTCGGCACGAAATTCAGCGCCTTTCGCGCTGCGGAGGGATCGGCGACCAGATAGGTGGGATCGCCGGCGCGGCGCGGTTTGACGGTGTGGGGCACCTCGCGCCCGGTCTCCTGCCTGATGGCGGTCAGGATCTCCCGCACCGAAAAGCCGGAGCCGGTGCCCAGATTGAAGCTGCCGCCGGCATGCCCTTGCTCCAGCAGTTTCAGCGCCGCGACGTGCGCGGCGGCGAGGTCGGTGACATGGATGTAGTCGCGGATCGCGGTGCCGTCGGGCGTCTCGTAGTCCTCACCGAACACGGCAAAATCCACATGGCCCTGTAACGCCATCATGGCGCGCGGAATGAGATGAGTTTCATTGTCACGCAATTCGCCGATGCCGCCGGCAGGATCGGCGCCGCTGGCGTTGAAATAGCGCAGACAGAACGCGCCAAAGCCGTAAGCCGACCGATAATCGGCGAGCATGCGCTCGATCATCCACTTCGATGCGCCATAGGGGTTGATCGGCGCGCAGGGGAAGTCTTCCGGCAGTTCCTTGGAATCGGCATTGCCGTAGACGGCGCCGGTCGAGGAGAACACGATACGATGGCAACCCGCATTGCGCATCGCCTGCAACAGCGACAGCGTGCCCTGCACATTGTTGATGTAGTACTTTTGCGGGTCGGTCATGGACTCGCCGACGAGGCTCGCCGCCGCGAAATGCATGACAGCCGTGATTTTATGCTCGGCGAAGGCGCGCGCCAGCGTGGCGCCGTCGAGCAAATCGCCTGTTACCAGCGGACCGGCGACGAAGCCGCGATGACCTGTCGACAGATTGTCATAAACGACGGGCTGATAGCCGGCCGCGGTCAGTGCGCGGCAGGCATGCGAGCCGATATAGCCCGCGCCTCCCGTAACGAGGACAGTCGGTCGGTCGGTCATGTCTGCTTACCTCGAGGTGAAATCAACGATCATCCATGCGCCCGTGGCCAGCACCAAATCGGCACACAGCACGAGCACCGCAAGCGTCAACCATTCGAAACGCTTGCCGAAGGCAGGGACGTGTCGAGTCGCGCCACGGGACACGACATCACTCAAGGAGAGAGCTTCCGAAGTGACCTGTCCCAATGTGATTGCCTCAGTTCAACAGTTGATCGATCGGGCGAGCATAGATCGATCTTCGCTGTATGCAACCCACCGAGGCTCGGCGCGAGTGCCTTCTTCATTTAGCTCGCATTGACCCTATCGCTGCGAAAGGGTGGACGCGCGCATCGCGGCAACCGAAGCTTTAAGCAAGAAAAATAAGGTGATGCCGAGTAAAGGAGTGACGGAAACATGGCACAGATCTGGATGACGTATGACGAACTCGCCGGCCTTAGTGGCTGCACGCCTGCCGAGGCCAGAATGCGGGCCATCCATTTGTCACTTGATCGCCGCAAAAGCCGCGATGGCGCAACCCGCGTTAAGCTCGATCTGGCGCTGACGGCTAAATTTTTCGCATCTGTCCGGGACGCCGATTTTGATCTGGACGGCGCCATCGAGGCGCTCCAGGCCACCCATCGGCAGATGGCAGAACTCCTGACGCCGAACCAGTTCCTGGGCCAGCGCCGCTCGGCTTAGCCCCCGCACGCGATCGCTCAGGCTTCGGGTATGAGGAGCCGAGATTCTCGCGATAGTTGTCCCGAATCAGGCATAAATCTCCATCCGGAATTTCCATTGCTGGCCGGGGTTTAACCGCAGCGGACCGCAGAGCCTGCAGGAGGATGCCATGAGGAACGACAGCAATCGACACTACGCGACACTGGTGGGAGCGGCGATGCTGGGTGGGCTGATCATCATGACAGCCGCAACGGCGAACGCAGAGCTCGTGAAGTTGCAGGCCGATCTTAAAGGCAGCAACGAAGTGCCTCCGAACAACTCGCCTGGAACGGGCAAGGCCGAGGCGACCTACGATACCGAGGCGAAAACCCTCACCTATACGGTCAGCTTTGCCGGCTTGACCGGGCCAGCGATGGGGGCACATTTCCATGGCCCCGTGGAGCCCGGCAAGAACGCCGGCATCGTGCTGCCGTTCAAGACGGTCCAAAGCCCGATTCAGGGGAGCTCAACGCTCACCGATGCTCAGGCTGCGGACCTGCTGGCCGGGAAATGGTACGCGAACATTCATACGGCCGCGAACCCGGGCGGTGAACTACGCGGACAAATGACGAAATAGCGACGGCAACTTCCTGATGCGGACGTGCAGGCCATGCATCCCCTCAGGAGGGCGGTCTCGGTAAGAAGGCCAGGATTGTTTGAGCCAGGAGGACCCCGACGGTCCCGCCTGCCGCTTTTTGCAGCACGTCCAGGAAACCTGGATCACGATCGGGCGTCATTGCTTGCAGGATCTCGAGCCCCATTGCGACGGCCACGACAAGCGAGCAGGCGAGGGTGAGCCGACCGGGCAACAGGAAGGACAAGAGAAATCCCAGCAGCCCGTAGGCGCTGAAGCGCTCGATCACGACGACCCAATAAGCCTCGTGATGACCGATAAGCACGGGTCTCCCCGCCAGTGTCGCAAGCGTGGCATAGACGATGAGCGCGAAGCAGATTCCTGCGGCTGCGATAAGGTGGTTGCGGCGCATGGGACGACCATAGCCGGATGGGAGCCGGGCCGCGTTGAAAGATGAGAGTATCGTTAAGGCTGATTGAGCAGGGCGCCCGGTGCGGAGCGTTTTGCCGTCTCGGGTTAACGGCTCAATGCAGTCAGGCCACCAGCACCGCGTCGGTCGGCAATCTAGCGCTCTGCGCCGAGCCGCGTGACTCGACCAACTCGTTGAAGCGCGGGAAGGGCAGTGGAGCGGAGACCAGATAGCCCTGCCCTTCCTCTACGCCGCATGAAATAAGCGCCCGGACCTGCTCCTCCGTCTCGATGCCTTCCGCGACCACCGTCATTTGGAGGTCCTTCGCAAGTGCGACCAGCATCTCCACGATCGTGGCAGTCGATGCGTCCACGGTGATCGTGTCGACGAAGAATTTGTCGATCTTGATTGTATTGGCGCCCAGGCCCTTGAGCCGGGATAGCCCGCTATGACCGACGCCGACGTCATCGATGGCGACGCGAAACCCGTAGTCCCTGAGTTCGCTGACCACGGCTGCGGCGCGTGCGAGATCGTCGAGCTCGTCGCGCTCGGTCACCTCGATGACGATCTGGCGTGCGGAGACGTGCGCCGCCATGACCGTGCGGCGGAGCGTTTCAATGAAGCCCGCACTCAAGAGATGCTCTGGCACGACGTTGAGGGAGAGCTTAAAATCCTTGTTTGCTTTCAACAGCGGCTGGAGATCCGACAGCGCTGATCGCAGGATCTGCCAGGTCATGACCTGGATGCGGCCGCTGGATTCCGCGAGCGGGATGAAGTTCATCGGAGGCACGATCGATCCGTCTTTGAGCAGCCACCGAGCCAACACCTCGCAGCCCTTGATCCGACCGGTCTTGAGGTCGAAGATTGGCTGGTAGTACGGCTTGAATTCGTTCGCCGCCAGCCCGCGATCGAGATCGGCGACGGGCCCTTCCATGCGGCGGCTCCGCGCCAAAAGCCCGCCGAAGAGCGCGCCGATTGCAAACGCTACGGCCAGCGTCGGCCAGTAAGCCTCGCTGTTCCACGTCGAGAGGATGCCGCGTTCGAGGCGGATGGTCGCATGGAGTGGGAATCGAGCGGAATTCTTGTCGAGATCGATCGGGGCCTGCAAGGCTTTGTCGGGATCGAGCAGGAATTCGCCAAGTTTCTCGCCGTTGCTCAAGGCGAGGATCACTTCGCTATGGGCGCGCAACTCGGCGGGCATGATATCGAACAGGCTGGCGTTGACGCCAAGAATGGCGACCAATGCGGCGTTGCCATTGATGTCTTTGAGCACGCCCAGGGCATCGCCGCCGAATTGCTCGACACGGAAGAGCGAGAGGCTCTTGTCGTGCGAGGGAAGCATATCCCGGCGGTCGATCCATCCCTTATCGAATTCCAACGTTTCGGAATAGGCCGAACAGATCACCGAGCCGTCAGGGTTGACGAGGCGCACGTCCTTGATCGCGGAACGCTGGTAGACGTGGAGCCGGATCGCCTGCAGCGTCGCGGGCCCGCAATCGGCAAGATCGCGCCGCGCGAGTTCGCCCAAACTCGCGCCGGCAAAATCGACCGCAAATTCGGCGCGACGCAGAACGACCTCGGTCAATTCGTCGAGCTGATGGGCCTGCTGGTACCGAATGAACGAAGTCGCCGCAAAGTGGCCGGCCACGCCGAACGTGGCCGTGCTCGCGAGCACGAGCGCCGCAAATGCGAAAGTCGGTCGCTGCAATCTCATTCGGCCCGGCGGAACAGAGGGAAGCGTCGGCCGATCCTAGTCAGGACGCGCTAAGATAGGGTTTAATGGCCGGACGAGGCATGTGGAACCGGCCTTTGGGGGCGGGCAGGCGAGAGGCCCGTCTACCCCGCACCGGGGGGGCCCAATCGAACAATGCCTCTTAACTTTCCGCTCCCAAGTTCTGGCGGCCCAGTCGATGCCGGAGGGAAGCGGGTGCGGGATTGTAGGACGCGATGGGAGCCTGCCGGGTGCCGCCACCATGCTGTGGCCGGGTGGCCCGCAAGCGCAAGACCACGAAGGCGATATTGATAGCCAACCAGACCAGGATGACGGAAATGGCAAGATGTGCCACGGCCAGACCTCGCGATGAAGTTGGGGCCAACGCGAGCACGCTGGTTCGGTTCCCTGGCGAACAGGGTTAGAGCGCTTTTATTTCATGCAGCTGGATTCGAGGCTTTCGAGCGGACGGGGGTCTCAACTTGGCTTGAGTCCTGGCCCCAGTCCGATCAGCAACACGGCGCATTCGTTCTTCGTCAGAACCGGCGATCGCGCGTCCGCGGCCATCATGACGTCGTTGGCGGAACACCGCCGCATGCTCGCTAGGCCTTTTTTCTCGCCTTCGTTTTCAACGAAAGCCCAAGGCGCAAGGCCATGCGCTTGATCGCATCGGGTGATCGTCCGAGCTGTTTCGCCGCCTCCTCCAATGAAGCCGAAGACTTGGCCAACTCCATCAGCCGGCGGTCTTCCTTGAACGACCAGGGCTTGCGCGCCATAACCGAAATCATCCTCTCGTCGCGACAAAGACAAAGCCGCCAAGCGGACCCATGTCGCTCGACGGCTTTGCTTGGGTGGGGCCGAGCTTGGGGGAGCCCGGTGAGACGATGGATAAGCGATCGGTGAGACTTCGCAACAAACAACGCGGATTAAGCTAACCGCTCAACCTTACCGCGCGTAATCCGGGCTTCGTGGCTCCGTATTATCACGGAGGTGTCAATGCTGATCAGCAGCCGTCGCCGCGCTTTGAATGAGTTGAAGCCGAACTTATCGACCGGCGTTTCTGGAGGCTGCATGCACTGCGTGAACCCGGATTAACATCCGTCCGGATCTAACTTCAATCAGTGAGACGTTTTGTCATTTCCAGGCTCCCAGCTGTCGGCACGACCAAACTTCAATCAGCTCCTTGCACAAATTTCATCATCACCTGATAAAACTTTCAGCGGTGCCAATCTTGAAGTCGTCACAACGACAAGATGAAATGCAATGGGAGGAATGCGCCGGAAAAACGGGACATTCAAATGTTGGCAATTGTGGTTTTGGGTTCGATCTTCGCCGCGGGTTTTGCTTGCGGTTATGGTGCGAGGGCGTGGCGCTCGCGCAAGCGATCGGCAAGATATCGTCTCTATGCGCCCTATACTCCCGCGGCAACGGGGGCGGGACGAAGTCGGTCGCCGTCGTAATGGTGGAATTTCGCGCCTGGCGTGTTTGCCGAACGATCTCCGTGGCGTGATCGAAATAACCATGTGCGGTTAGGTTAACTTGTCGCAATTCTTGAGAGCTTCGCCAACGTCACCTAGAACATATCGATTGATAGTGAAGGTTTAGTCGCCCCGATTTTTCCGGGGTCCGCGTTGGGTAGGCGTAAATGACGTATCTGATTGCATTGCTGGGCGCGATAATTTGCATCCTTATTTTGATCGTTTTCGTTCGCGCCTATGATCGACACCTGAAAGCTCTTCCAGGTCCCTGGATCATGGACGAGGCTCATTCGAATGACTGAAAGGCACAACGCGCCCCGCAGGTATTTCGTTGATGCCCAAGGGAAACGGGTGCTGATAGGGCTGTCGCTTCCGGAAACGGCGGAGTTCGAAGCGCTGGACGTCACATTGGGAGAGACGGTTCAAATCGTAGCCGAAATCGGTCCGACCGATGAAGTCGCCGCGGCGGACGAGGCTCGATGGCTTGAGCTTTATTCCAAACACGAAGGAGCCTGGCGGGCGTGGATCGCACAAAGCCAGGCGGAGCAGCCACAAGATTCAAGCTTTGTTAACTATGTCTGACCGATGTTAGCGGTCCAAATCTCGAACCTGGGATGGCCCAAATGTTTCAGCTGTTCCTGAGAGCGCGCGCACACAACTTTCTCAGCTCCCGCCGTGAGGACAAGGGCTTCAAGGCCCGTACCGTCGAGCGCGATGCGGAGACGGACCGGGTTCGAATCGATGCCGTCATGGTGGCGATCGATGCGGCATTGCGCGATGCGGAGAGGGAGCAGGTCGGCCTCGGACGACGCGTTGATGACGCGCTCGCGCGTGCATCCGTCACGTTCGGAAACGGCACCGATGAATATCTGGAGCGGGAGGCGCTCGACAATCATCACCAGGATCTCTTCGCGGCGGACATCTCCAATGGCCAGCGCCGACTCAAGGAATTGACAAGCAGCATTGCTCACTTGAAGTTCGTCAGGACCGCAATGCTTACGCGTTTTCCCGATTTCAAGCCGCCGCAACTCAACCATTGACGGCCGCACGCTCCCGGGTTGCTTCTCTGACGAGAAGACACGGCTCGGGTGCAATGAGATCGATCAGTTTTTCAACTGCATAGGGTCCTCGGCGCAGGACATCGCCTCTTCGTCCAGGCCGAGGTCGGTGATGCGATATTCGATGCCTTGTTGACCGTATCGACTTTCCACCCAGCCATTTGCCAGCAGGGTAGCCTTGATCACCCTTCGATCTGGCAGCATCGAATCATTGATCCAGCCGCCGTTGCGCAAGTACCGAAGAAATTGAAGATGATGAATATTCATTGCTGACGCCGTGGGCTCACGAGCACTGTGAAAATCTCACCTGACCGCGGATGCGGGACCGACGCAACGTGAGACGCGCCTTAATCTTACTCGTTAGGATTACTGCGCCGGCAAAGATTCGCCTCAACATCCGGCCGCGATCCCGATTGTTCCAAGCCCGGCCTGCATCAACCGGGCACCAGGCTCTGCAAGCCAGACTTGCTAGGTTCTGTGAGGATAGAACGGTCGTTGATCGCTGTGCGTCGCTGCCTCGTACTGGTGCTTACAATCTTGGCTGCTCAGGCAAACGCTGCTGAAGAAGTTGCGGACCCCAGATCTGAGCAGTTGCCCGGAGCAATAGGGCCTGACGCAGAAGCGATCTCGCCGGATTCCTTGATATCTCGCGACGAATGGAGCGCGCGAATTGTACTGGCCAAGAAGCGGGCCGAACGGGCTCGGCGAGGCTGGCGCTTCGGCCAGTCCGTTCTCGGATCATCTCCTGCCGAGGCGCGCGAGAAGATTGCGACGGAGCGTGTCCTTAACGATGGCACCCTGCAGCCGGAAGACATCGTTGCCACGGATAAGGGGCTTTTCTTGTTTCGGGGTCGTCCGGACGGTCAGCCCCCTGACTTTGCGCCGATTCTCGCCGTTAGTGAGGCCACCCCAAGCTGCATTCCCTGAATGCATGGTACAGCAACCCGGCTTTAGCTTGCCGCCATTTGTTGTTAGGTTGCTTGATTATTGATGGTATTCTAGAGCTTTTCAAATGCGTATGGCCGTTCGCGCAGGCGCCGCCGCGCTCTTTTTGGGGGGCGCAAAGTGCACTCGCGATTTCGGCGGCGGTGGCGGGTGCCTGCAACGTAGCCGTTGCCAGGCGTTTCCGCCTCGCCAACCCGGGAACCCGGCAGCAGGCAGTGCCAAGGGATCGGCGCAGGACGAGCGGATCTATTTCGACAGGTTCGTCGCCAATGGCGGGAAGATCGACGATTCTCCCAAGGCGAATCAACTGAGCAAATAGAAGCGGCACTTTTTCATGACCAAGCGCGAACTGGAGCAGACGCCAAGGCAGGCCGGCGACGCTCGTATGACCGAAGTGGAATTCGCGCTGGTTCTGTCTCGAATCATTTCGTCGGTCAGCTCCGACCAAGATAGTTTGCGCCAGACGGTTTACGACCTGGCGCGGTACAAGCTGAGTGAGCAACTGCACTCTTTAGGGATGCCCGCCAGCGAGGAGTTGAAGGCCAGAGAGGCGCTGGAAGTAGCTATCCAGGGTGTTGAGGCCTTTTCAAGGGATACCGAGCTGCAGCTGCCTGTTCCACTGGGGGCGGCTCTCGCGCCCCTCGCGATTTCGGACCTCAGAGTGCAAACCGAGAGGGATACCGCCAGGACGATATGGTCAGATCCCGCGTCCCATGAATCTGGCTCCGTCGCTAAGAAGCGCGGAAATGGCTCTCTCGCAGTGATCGGCCGGACGCTGGCTGTGCTCGTGTTCTTGGTCTGCGGCCTGCTTGCGGTCGTCTATCGCGACGATCTCGTGCGGATGGGCGGAAGGCTGCAAGTTGCCAATACTGCTGTGGTCGCTCCCAAACCTGCGGTTATGGTTGACTCCGCCGAGGCCGCGAAACCTACTCGTTTGCTGCCGACGGATTTCGGCGTCTACGCATTGAGCGAAGACAGGCTGTTCGAATTGAATCCGCTGCCGAACAAGGCCCAGGACGCCCGGGTCGCGATTTCGCCGACGATGAAACTGACCAAGCAGCCGGTTCTTCAGGATGGTTACCCCAAGTTCATCGTCTATCGCCGTGAGGCGGCCCTGAACATTCCCGAGCGTGCCGAACTTCGGATCATCGCGAAGGTCGCCCACTCGATTACCTATGATGCGGCCGGCAAACCCGTCGAGACGCCCGACGACGGGTGGTACATCCGCAACATCTCGTTTCCCTATCGTGTCGCGCCCATCAAGGAGAACGCCGAGATGTACGAGATCCAGCCGGAAAACGGCGGGGCTGCGCTGTCGCCCGGCCGTTACGGTCTGGTCCTCAAAGGCCAGCTCTACGACTTCGTCATTGGTGGCGACGTTAAGGATCCGCGCCATTGTCTGGAGCGGCTGACGGCTACAAATGGGACTTTCGTTTCCCAATGCCGTCGGATGTGACTCTGGCTCCCGCGGTACTCGGCGGACGCAGGTGTCTGCGGGCCGAAGCTCCTTCCTTTCCATTTGATTAACGAAGCGCCGGGCTTTTAATTCGAATGGCCCGCGGCGCTTGAGCCGTATTTCAAGACGCTTCTTGTAGGTTTCCCCGAACAACATGTGGGGAGCGCTCAGATGCGCAAGGCAACAATCACTCTACTGGCCGCGTCCGCGGTGCTCGCAATGGGGATGCAGCACAGCGCTACGGCGGGCTTCGTCGGAGCTCCGATGTCGCTCCGCGGTGCAATTCAGAGTATCAAGTTCGATGCGCCGACGCTGCCGCCGATGGCCTTCACGGCCTTTTGCCTCAAGTACCAGAGTGAGTGCAAACCCCGCCGCATGATCTTTCGCGGGGGACGGCTCAAGCTAACTCAGGAGCGTCTGACAGACTTGCGCGCAATCAACCGGCAGGTGAACTTTTCCATCCGGCCGCAGCCCAACCCTGACGGGATTGCGGGCGAGAAATGGCTCCTTCATCCCGTCGCGGGGGATTGCAACGACTACGCGGTGACGAAGCGCCATGACCTCATCAAGAAGGGGTGGCCCGCGCGTTCTGTTCTGCTGAGTGAGGTCGTGACGGGCTGGGGCGAACATCATCTCGTGGTTGTGGTACGTACTTCTGGGGGCGATCTCGTCCTCGACAACCTGACCGATAATATCCTGCCCTGGTCCAAGAGGGCATATCGCTGGGTCCGAATTCAGACACCAAAGAACCCGAACTATTGGGCGTCGCTCGGCGACCGCAACGCCTGATCCGCGCAGCGAGACCGGCTTCGGTCGTAATGGCGACTTCGAGCGGATCCTCGCTTTTGCCGTATCTCACAGAAAACCCATTCGGTCGCCTTCGATCCACAGGCACGTTAGTTGCCCGGTGGCATAGGCCCCGGTGTCAATGTTGATCCGATTCGGTCGAATGTCGGGCGTTCGAACCGGCGTATGCCCGTGGACGACGAGCTTTTCGAACACCTCGTTATGTTGAAGGAAATCTTCGCGTATCCAGCACAGATCGGCCAGCGATTGATTGGCAAGCGGTATGCCTGGACGAACACCTGCATGAACGAAAAACAGGCCGTCGAAGGCAAAGCAAGGTCTCAGGCGCTGAAGGAAGCTTAAATGTGAGGCGGGCAACGCTTCCGCGAACTCTGCCGCCAACCGCGACTGGTCGGCCTCGCTTGCGTTGCGGGGCGGACGGATCCCATAGGATACCAGGGTTTCCTGCCCGCCGACTTGAAGCCACATCGGCAAGGTGGCGGGGGCGTCGATGAAAATCGTCAGGAATGTCTCATGGTTGCCCAGGACGAAAACGGTGTCGTTCTCTTCCTCAAGGCGCAAGAGGTATTCTATCACCTCTTTGGAGCGCGGCCCGCGATCCACATAATCTCCCAGGAAGACGCGAACAGAACGTGGACACGGCCTTCGTCTCAGGTCGGTATCGATCTTCGCATTGACCTTCTCGAGCAGGTCCAGTCGACCGTGGATGTCCCCGACTGTGTAAAAGCGTAGCTGAGGGGTAGAGCTGAAGCCGGAAGGCAGTCGTTGGTCGGGCAGAGCCTGCATAGTCGCGACGCCCCGATGTGGCAGCGGTTAGGAGCCCGACAGGCACGTCGGGAGTCCGGTTCGCCACCTACTATCAGAAATTCGACCGGGGCAAGCCAAAGGTCGTTCTTGCGCTGACCTTGTCGTCTCTGGATAGTCTCGACAGCACAGATACGAGATAACCCACCTGCAAGCCCGTGACTGTCAACGCGGTCATCATCACCGTGGGCCAGAGCCCAAGGTCGCCTCTAATTGAAATGGCGGCGTCGATTACGAAGATGAGGAGATGGGCGGGCAACAGCGTGAATACGTTGTACCGGGCGTTGCCGACGAGCAAGCCGATCACAGTAGCGAGCAGGGTGACGCTGACCATCTTGGACCTCTGGCCTAGTCTTGGCTCATCTTTCTTAACAAGGTCTGAAGCTGTTCCTATGTGAGTTCGCCAGGGCAGGAGTGGATGTGCGGAGGGATGTGGTCGGTCTCGTGTCAAAAAAGGTTCAACGCGCGCACAAATATTGCTCAACAGATAGTCAGCTCCGCATTCGGAAACGTCTTTTCAGGTAGTTAGATGTACGGTATGGTTAGCAAGTTGATACTTCAAGTTTTCACATTTTTGGTCGTTTTCTGTGACGAGTACCACTCAGAATGATGGAGGCGTTTTCGTCTCCCGCGGCCGTTCCGGGCTTGGCCAAAATTTGGCGTCGTGCTACCGGCGGGCGGCGTTTTCGAGGCGCGCCAATTTCGCCTTCTTCACCATCGGTGCGGTCGAGCTCCTTTGCGTGGCAACGGCGGCCTTCGCGTCGGCGTGGGTCTATCACGAACTGGCTTCGACCCCCAGTCTGCGGACGAAGGTTTACCTGCTGGCATCCTGCTTCATCGGAGTCGCGGAGGTCTGCATCGCCGCGATGGCAGGTCAATTCCTGCACCTTCAGAAGCAGCGCGAGAACCGGTTCGTCTCTGCCGGAATCGGAACCGCTGCCATCACGTTCGTCGTCCTGACCTCGCTTCTGTTCATTTTCAAATTGTCGGATGTCTATTCCCGGGGCACCTTGATCCTGCAGTTTGTGACTTGCTTGATGGTGGTCGGGATTGTCCGGCTGGCTGCTTATCGCGCCTTCCAAAACGCTGCCGAGCAGGGAGCCCTGCAAAGGCAGCGTGTGGTGCTCGTCGGGCGTCAGGACGATTGCGAAGAATTCGCGAACCAGCTGAGGAGATCGGGCGCCGGGATCGAAGTTCTTTCCTGCCCGGTTCTCTGGGACGCTCTGTCCGTGAAGGCCGCTGGTTTCGATCGCGTGACTGGCGCCGGTCTGGTTGAGCGATGCAGGTTTCTGCAGCCCGACAGCATCATTCTGCTCGTCGACAGAAAGCACGAGGACGGAAGCGCTGGAATGCTGCTGTCGCTTCTGAGGCAGATCCCCGCCGACGTTTATGCCGTGCCGACGCACAGGGACATCTTCTGGGCGACCGCGCAGACGGCCGAGGTCGGCGGTCTTGCCACCTTCGCACTTTCGCGCAAGCCGCTGACCCTGTTCGATCTGCTCGTGAAGCGGACGTTCGACATCATCGCGGCGATCGCCGGGCTGATCGTGCTCTCCCCCGTGCTGCTGCTCTCGTCGCTGGCGGTGAAGCTCGATTCGAGGGGGCCGGTTTTCTTTTTCCAGACCCGCCACGGCTACAACAACGAAGCGATCCGCGTCCTGAAGTTCAGAACGATGTACGTGTCCGAAGACGTCGAATTCCGCCAGGCGTTGAAGGGTGATCCGCGCGTGACCAGGATCGGTCGCATCTTCCGCGCGACCAGCATCGATGAACTGCCGCAGCTCTGGAACATTCTTCGGGGCGACATGTCCGTCGTTGGTCCGCGGCCGCACGCGATCACGCACAACGAATTGTTCACGCCGCACATCGACAGCTTCGATCGCCGGCATACGGTCAAGCCCGGCCTGACGGGCTGGGCCCAGGTCAACGGACTCAGGGGCGAAACGAACACGCTCGAGAAGATGCAAAAGCGCATCGAGCACGATCTTTATTACATCGACAACTGGTCGCTGCTGCTTGACGTCAAGATTATCTTGCTGACTCTGTTTTCAGGCAAGACCTATCGCAACGCGTGGTAAGCGATCGCGGAGGCTTCGCGGGTGATGCCGCAAGCCTGACGGGATGGGATTTCTGCGTTCCCATCCCTTGGAAAGACTGAAGAGATCAGTATTCAGTGTAGACGCTGAGGAAGGCCGTGCCGCCATACGGGCGGTACGCGTCGTACAACCCGTAGCAGGCATAGCGATCCGGGCAGCGGCAGAGATTGACGACCCGGCAGCCCCGGGGGCCGCATCGCTCGACGTGGCATACGTCGAGCAATGCGCGGCGTGGCGCCACGTTCTGCGGCTGCGGAATAACGGAGTAATCCGCTGCGACGGCCGCCCCTGCGGACATAATCAGCACGGCTCCGGCAATTGTCGACTTAAACATCCGCGTCTCCTTATTCATCCTGTCCAGCATCAATATCTAGAAGCGCTCCGAATACTCATACCGAAAATCCTTCGTCGATGGTAGGGTTCCCAAGATGGCTTCTTTCCGCTCGCGGCCGCCAAGGTCCATGTCGATGCAGCTACGCGTTCCATAATAGCATACCTGCACCCTGATGCGATCGCTGCAGGTGTTTTCGGCGTAGATCCAATGGTTGAACAGGCGGTCGTTGTTGGGAAGGGCGCGAGATGCGGCGGACAGCCTGAGGCAGATCGCGCCGGTCGGGCTGCGGTGTCGGCGGGATGAGAGATCGTCTGATGGCGGAGGGGCGACTCCAAACGTGGCTCCAACGCCGGAACGCTGCATTTGGGCCTGGGCATTCGGAGTGACGAGAAACTGCGCCGCTACGCAGAACGCGAGGCACGTTTGGCTACCCGGCTTCTTCAGGACCAACTGGTTTTCTCCAAGAGGGCGATTAGCTGGATGCTGACTCTGATAGGGTCAGCAAGACTTTATACCCTCGATTGGAGTATCCAAAAATGAATTCTGCCGTGATGCCGTTCCGCCGCGTCCCTCTGGGCTTTACGAGGCCGCTCATGGCATTGGTGCTGGCGGTCCTGACGAGCGGATGCAGGGCGGATGATGTCACCATTAACGTTGCGGGCGCCCGCACAAATGATCCAGGTCAGGAAGCTGCGATCAAGACCGGCTCACTTTCTGAAGCAATCGAGATCGTACGAAAGGATGAGAAACAACGCACCAGCCCGGTGACGTACAAGATCAATCTGCCCGCCGAAGCTCAGATCCTGGACCAGCCCCTAGTCATCTCAGGTCTCGAACAGCCCGCAGGTTCTCGCGTCATCATCACTGGCGTCGTCGGTGGCACGAGAATATCAGGCGCAGCCTTCGTACAGAAATATCTGAAGCCGTCGCGCTCCGGGGATGGGCGCTACGAATACAAGTTGCCGTTTTCCGATTTGCCCGGCGATGTGGCGCAGAAACTGCTTCGGAAGCTGGCGAGCGTGTCGCCGAGGCAGTTGATGATCCGGGCCAATGGCAAGAAGGTGCTGCGATCGACGAGGTGGCCCAATAGCGGCTTCCTGCCAGTGGTCGAGATCGTGGACGGTCCTGTGAGTTCTGCCGCGATCATGTCGTTCGCCGACCTGCCGGACGGAGTGCGGCGCTCCCCCGACCTATGGTTCGGTGGATATCTCACTGATTCCTATCTCTTCGTGAACGCACGGGCTCTCGCCGTCGATTCGAGGGGAGTGCAGACGGACCGGCACAGGTTAAGGGCGGACGGCAAGCCACCGGAAAGGGTGTTCTTCTACAACGTGGCGACCTTTGCCCAGTGCAACTCGTTCTTTTACGATGCCTCGGCGAGGACGCTGAATTTCTGCTCCGAGGACCCGATCGAGACGCTCGAGGTGCCCGTGCTTGACACCTTGCTCACGGTTTCAGGATCTCGAAATCTGACCGTTCGGGACATCGTCTTCGAACTCGCAATCGGGACCGCCGTTACAGTGCGCGACAGTTCGGCGATCAATTTCTCGAACATCATCCTCCAATTGGCGGGAGCCGATGGAATTACCTATGCGAACTCGAATGACTGCCGGATCGATCATACCAGCATTCGCGGCGTCGGTGGACGAGGGGCATGGCTGTCCGGCGGCGATCGCGCGAGCCTGACGCCGGGGCGTATCTCGATCGAGGATAGCAGCATCCAGGACTTCTCCCTCATCTACCGTACCTTTTCGCCGGCAGTGCAAATGGACGGCGTCGGAATGAGCGTCCGCCGAAGCGTCATCTTCAACGGACCGCAGTTCGGAATCCTCTATTCCGGGAACGATCACGTTATTGAGGACAACCTCATGGCCCAGCTTCTCACCGAAGCGGGCGATTCCGGTTTCATCTACAGCGCGCGCGACTTCACCAGCCAGGGCACCATCATTCGCCGAAACATACTGCTTGGGACGGGCGGACAATACTTCAAAGACGCAAGGGGAATTTACCTTGACGAGTTTTCGAGCGGGAATCTCGTCACCGAAAACGTCTTCGTGGGCATCCCATACGGGATACTGATGAATGGCGGTAAGGATAACAAGTTACTATCAAACCTTTTCATTCTAAGTTCGCCATCGATTTGGAGCGCCGCATTGGGATATGCATCGTGGTGGCAGGTATGGCGGAACGATCATATGCAGGTTCCAGGTGGGCTCAGCGTTCGGAATTTGTACAGCTTGCCCATCGATAAGGAGCCTTGGGCGAGCCGTTATCCCGAACTCGCCGGCTACAAAGGTTCGGACCTTCTCCGGCCCGAAAGAAACCTGATCGAAGGAAACAAGTTCATGGGCGCTGGGGTCATCACGGCCTTCGACGGCAATATTCCCACGGCCGAGGTCCGGAATAATACTGCTGTCGTGTACCGGGGTAGCCTCCAGCTTCTCGAGCGCATGCGCAACTGGATTGCGCCGTCGCAATTCGGCGAGACTCTTGCACTCGTTTCGTCTGAACTCGATCGTCATGGCTTGACTGGGCACATTCAATTGTGTGCACCGGATCGGGCTGGAGCCCAGCTGCCAGGGGATCGCCTTGCAACGCTGTCCGAGTTCAAATGACCAAGAAACGTGTTCTGATCGTTTATCGGTCTTTTTTTCCGTCGTTGTCGCATCTCGGACCCGCCACAGCGATCCGCAACCTCATGCACAACATGTCGAAAGATTATGATTTTCATCTGGTGACACTCAACTACGACTTCACCAGCGGCGTCCCCATGTTCGAAACGCCGCTTCATCGTGAGCGGATAGGGGCTGCCACAGTAGAATATATTCCGACGGGGATCGCCGGATTGCGCATTCTCTTCGATCGCGTCAGGGAAGACTTCCACGTCGTCGACATTCAGTGTGCCTTCGACCCGCTGGTTGCGATCCCCACGCTCATCCTGAGCCGCCTGGGACTTCTGGGGGACAAGCGCGTCTTTCATACGCCGCACGGCATCTTCATGGATGTGATCATGTCGGCGTCTGCCACGAAGAAACGTCTGTTTTGCCGGCTGGCCGATCTGATCGGCCTATATCGCGGGGTCGTTCATCTGGCGGGCTCTCCGGCGGAGGAGCACGATATTCGCCGCAATCACCTTCGTCCACAAAACGTGCTGGTGGTTTCGCAGTTCGTCGAGGACAATGCGCTTTGGCTGACAAGAAGAGAGAAGCAGCCGGGGCGGCTCAGGATGGCGATGGTTGGTCGCGTCACGATGCAGAAGAACGTCACCTTTGCGCTCGACGTCGTGCGCCGCCTCATCGTTGCGTCCTCGCTCGATATCTTCGGCGAGGTTGATGACGGCGCTTATGCGCAACAATGCGTTGAGATGGTGCGAGCCGGAACCGGACAATGCGACGTCACGTTCAAGGGAAACCTGCCCAAGGACGAACTGTTCGCACAGCTTGCGGAATATGATGTCCTCCTGCATCCGACGCTGGGCGAGAATTTTGGCCATTCGATCGTCGAGGCACTGACGCTCGGGCTGCCCGTGCTGGTCAGCGACAGGAGCCCCTGGACAGACGTCGCGGCGAGCAACGCGGGCTGGGCACTCTCGCTTTCGGAGCCGAACTCCTTCGTCGAGAAGCTCCAGGCGATTCACGCGATGGGTCCGGAGGCGTGGTCCGGGCTCAGCGAGGGAGCCCTTCGCTATAGCCGCGCAACCTTCGACGTCCAAGCCACGTCCGAGCGATACCGACAGGCCTATGGTTGAGTTCCGGGTCGTGCGCCTGAGGAAGAGGAATTCCGCGATATGCAATTGATCACCATGCAGAAGGGCGCGTTTTGCGCGCTTCGTCCGTCGCTGTGGCGGTTATTGAGCATGCGGATAGCTCCCGCCATCGAGCACATGGAGGCGCTGTCGCGCCTTTCCTTTCAGACGGTCGTGGATGTCGGCGCGAACAGGGGGCAGTTCGCGGTCATGGCCCGGCGCCTGTTTCCGCAGGCGCAAATCTACTCCTTCGAGCCTCTCTCGGAGCCGGCCGCCCGCTTCACCAAAGCGCTCGGCCGGGATGACAGGGTCCGGCTCTTTCCCTGCGCCATCGGCCCGACTGCCGGGCGAGCCAGCATTTACGTGACGAGCCGTGACGATTCTTCGTCGCTCCTGAAGCCGGGATCGGCCCAAAGCGATATATTCGGAGGGCAGACCGCCCGAATGGACGAGATTGCCGTTTGCCGGCTGTCGGATTGTCTCGAGGCGGGAGCCATCCGGGGGCCGGCTCTCCTGAAGGTGGACGTTCAGGGGGGCGAACTCGACGTGCTGCAAGGCTCTGCCGACCTCATTAACCAATTCGAGGCCCTGTATATCGAATGCTCGTTCATACAGCTTTATGATGGCCAGCCGTTGTTCGGCGACATCTCGCGTTGGGCCGAGGAACATGGATTTCAGCTGGGAGGAGTCTATAACCAGTATGTTGATCCGCGACATGGCCCGGTGCAGGCGGATTTTCTTTTCCTCAAGACAGCCCCGTCCGGGGCCGACCCGCGATGAGATTGCCCGTTTTCCTCACAGAGAATCTCGCGATCCTGCGCAACCTCGCTAGGGGAGGCCTACTCAACGCGGCGGGGCTCGGCTTCAGCTTCTATGTCGTCGCAATCTGCTATCCCGGCATCAAGGGAACGGCGGCCCAACTCATGGATTTGCGGAGCGGCATTGTCACTCAGGCTGATGTTGGGGGGGGGAGCTTATTCGTTGCAGTCCCCGCGCTCTTGCTGGGCTTGTTGGTGTTTGCCCGTCACGGTGTGTACGTGGCGGTCCGCCGATCGCAGCCGATTCTGATCTTCCTCCTGGTTTATTCCGGCCTGATCGTTCTCGCGTCAGTGGCTGCAGCCGAATATATCGAGTCATCAGGGCAAATCGTCCAATATGTCGTCACGCTGGGTGCATTCCTGCTCTGTCTCTGCTTTTGGCAGGCGCCAGCGCAGAGCGCGGATGACGCGCTCGCGATGGCATTTTTGGCGCTGGCCGCATCCCTCAGCGCCGCCGCGGTTGTTCAAGGATTTCACGAGTATCGATGGGTCGGTCTCATCCACCCCAATCACTATGCTCGATATGCCTATATTGCGTTGGTGATCCACTCTCTAGTAGTTAAACGAGTGAGCCTGCCTGTATTTCTGATCTGCTTCGCCGCAACTTACATAGTTAGTGCGCGAACCATCATGATAGGTACGCTCTTGTTTTACCTTGGGTATCTCGCCTTTGCGAATTACCGAGCACTCTTCAGTCGCGCGCAGCAGATTACCAACGTTCGCATGCTCGCAACTTGCCTAATGATTCTCCCAGTCGCACTTTTGATCTTGCCCTTCTTTACCGACACTGACCGGCTGATTGACAAGGTCACGAATGATCTGGCGCTTTTCGACCCAGATCGAGGAGTTCTTTCGGGATTCACCGGTCGGACCGAGTCGTGGAATGCGTTCTTCGGGGCAATCGACGAGTATGTGTTCTTCGGATATGGCTTCCGTTCCAGCCGCTACAATCTGCATGCAGTCCACAGTGGCATCCTATCTTACTTCATGGACTTTGGCCTCTTGCTTGGTGGCCTCTTGCTGCTCGTTGTTGCCGGCCGAGGACTATATCTGGTCTGGATTGGCACGAAGCACAATGATCGCAGGGCTTTGCTTTGCGGGTTGGCGGTCGCCACCACGCTGCTGATCCAGTGGTTTGAGCCGGACAATTTCAATATCGGCTTTATAGGGTCTTTCTTCTTCATGCTCTTTCTATCGTACACGCCCTCGATAAGGCGGCGGTACATGTCGACTTCACTGCGTCATGCGAGGTTGCCGCAAGGGCAGCCATCACTACAGCCTGTGGCTGATATCTCTTAGTCGTCAGCGCGGTTCAACGTCGGATTCTTTCATATGCCGCTAGATCATTTTCAGTCCTGCAAGGAAATTGTTCGCCACGTACTGTTTCGCTTTGGGGCGGACGAAATCATCAATGTTTCGAGGCGCGTGCGTGGTCGTAACACGAGCCACATGCGAGAAGCTCAACTAGATAAGGTATTTTCAGACATCTATGTGAACGGAGTCTGGATCGAAAATGCACAGCAGGCGAGTCTCTCAGGCTTGGGCTCTTCGCCGATGGCAACCGAATCACTGACCCATCAGCTCTCACAGTTTTTGCGAGATGTCGAATGCACCAGGCTAGTTGATATAGGCTGTGGCGATTTTAACTGGATGGCTCGCGTTACCGGCCAGTTCGACTACCTCGGCATCGACATCGTCCCGTCGTTGATCGCTTCTCACAACGAGGTATACGGCAATTCAAAGAGGCGCTTTGTTTGTATGGATGCAGCGAAGCAGCCCCTCGAACGCTGGGGTGACGTAGCGATATGCCGTGAAGTTCTTTTTCACCTTTCGTTCAAGAATTCTCTTGCGCTCCTCAACAATATAAAGTCCGCCGGCTTCAAGTACGTCTTGCTCACCAGCGATAGTTCGATGTGGTTCAATTCCGATATTCGAGACGGGGATTTTCGGAGAATCAACCTCATGCGGTCTCCATTTGGTCTTCCCGCTCCGAAACTCCAACTCCGGGACGATGGGGTTTCGGGCGGGCGAATACTCGCTGTATGGGATGCCGGTGCCCTGAGTTTGCTGCCCCATACTGAGTGATGACGATGTCCATTCGTCGAGATCTGGGGTCGTCGTTGTGGGCCGACGCGGTTTTTATCGTTACTGGAGCGCATTGAAATGTTAAAGGCAGGCATTCAAATTCTGTTGTTTTTCGTGCCGTGGTCAATTCGTCATTGGGCCTTGAATGCTCTTTTTGGTTTTTCGATTGACGCAAATTCTCGCATTGGCTTGTCGATTGTCCTTGCTGATGAGGTTACTTTGGCAAAGGGAGCTTTGCTTGGTCACTTCAACTACGTCGGACGCCTCGACCGCCTGGAAATGCATGAGGATGCGATTATTGGCAATTTCAACTGGATTACCGGGCTTTCCCGGAAGCTGAACTCTCCGTTCTTTAAGAAGAACCCGGGACGCCGATCAGAGTTGCTGATGAAGCATGCGAGTCTGATTGCACACCAGCACTATATCGATTGCTCCGATCGAGTTGAACTCGGTATGTACAGCGGACTTGCGGGAGTTCGTTCGCAATTGATAACGCATGGCATCGAGCCGCTGTCGTGTAGGCAAACTTGCACACCGATCATTGTCGGCGATTATACAATGGTGGGATCTGGTTCGCTTATCACGAAGGGGGTCAAGATTCCGAGCTATTGCCTGGTGAGCGCCGGTTCCGTCGTCGGTCATGTAAAGCCGGAATCCTATTCTCTCATCGCGGGCAATCCTGCGGTTCACGTCCGCAAAGTGCCGGAGACTGCCAAGTTCTTCTCCCGTACGAACGCAATTATCCATTGATTGGAGTAATCGGATTGCTAGCCTTGCTCGGTCTGATATGAAGGCGATCCTGTTCTCCACCGTTGCGGGATGGCTCGCTAGGCTGCTCGCAATTCTGTTGAATCTGGCGGGCACTCCGATGGTTCTCGACAAGCTGGGGCCGTCGCGGTTCGGTCTGCTGCTCGTCATTTTGAGCGTCAGTTCCTGGATCGGATTTGCCAATGTTGGCATGGGCCGAGTGATTGCAAATACCGTCGCTCGAACTCGAAGGAATGCGAGTGCCTTTAAGACCGAGACCGTGTCGCTCGCTACGGCGCTCTCAGCAATTCTCAACATCATGCTGTTTAGTGCTGCAGCAGTTGCCTTGATGATTTTCATGTGGCTGGTGCCGCTCAATGAGACGATTCTCACAAACTGCAGCGAGTTTATTGTTACGATCCTAGTCGTATTCTTCGGCTTGGCTCTATGGTTCTTCCTTTCGATCTTTGAGGGAATTGACGCAGGGCACCATCAGTTGCACCGACTTTATCTTTTCCAACTGGCGAGTTATGTACTGTCGTTCGTTTTGTTGATCTTTGTATTTCCGGCCCATCCATCGATCGCCTTCGCTGCTGTTATTTTGAGTCTCGGTTTTCTATTAGGTTCAGTTTTTCATGCGCTAGACGTTGTGCGCCGGAATCGAGGTTTGTTTTCAAGCGACTGGAGGTGGAAACCGCGGATTGCTCGCCGCTTACTGCTGAGCTCGCTTGATTTTACAGTTATCAGCCTCGGTATAGGAATCCTGTATCAACTCGCAACCGGACTCTTCGGTTTCATCGCGGGGCCCGATGCCGTCATAGAGCTTGGGATATTCATGCGGTTGATGCAGTCCTACGGGGGACTGGTCATTGCATTTACGTATCCGTTGTCAAACATAGTCGCGACAAAGCTCAAGATGCGGGACGAGTTATCGGCCGTGTGGATCGTGCGACTCAGTGGGGCCATACTGCTGGCTGGATCTTGTCTGGCGGGAGCAATCTTCTGGCTATTCGGTAATTTGGCGTTGTCAATCTGGCTACGTACGACGATTGAACTGGACCGTCTGTTTCTGACGGGAGCATCGTTGCTAATTGTTCTGAGCGCTTTGCAGTTCTTTCTCTGCGCTTTACTCATTGGTACGTCCAATATCAGGGAAGCTGCGAGACTGCAGGTATGGCAATCGCTCGTCTATGTGCCGATTGCTTGCGTATTTTTCAACGTTTGGGGGCAGGGGGGCGTCCTGCTTGCCATGGATACTGTCATGAGCATGGGTCTCGCTATCATGATCAGATACGTTTGGAACCACTCCGTGCTCAGAGGGGCTTTCGCGATTCAGTTGGTAGGGCGAACGAGACCTTCCACAACGATCTGACAATGCCAATTCTGCACAGATAGCGCGCTATAGGTGCCCGTCGAAGTCTTCCGAAATTGTCATCGAGCGGGTGATGCCATGACACGCCATGGCAAACGCATCGCCTCTCAACGAACGACAACAGATGTTCCCGGAATGTGAGGATCGACTCCCTTGCGCGCAAGCTGGACTGCAAATAGCTGCCGGTTCTTGGTTGGAACCGTATTCATCCGCTTAACCAGTTGAGCTTGGTGAGGTCGGGCAGCGCCGAGGAATATCTCGATCGCCTCCGCGTAAAGCTCGCTTCGCAGCAGCAAGCAAAATTCGTCTATCACCCTGGACTGAAGTGTTTCCGAAAGAGCCGGAAAGATCGCAAACGCTGCGCGATTTCTCGGAATTGCGAGCCAACCCTCGTTGGGTCCGACCTGGTACGACATATCGAGGTAACGGAGGTATTCCTGCCGGAGACCCATGCGAAGGCTTTCGATCTGAAACAACGAAAACCATAGATACGGATCCGAGGGTAAGCACGACAGTGCTTCCACGACGATGTCTCTGCTGCGCTCAAGAGCGGCGTCCGTTCCCGATGACGCGTCGAACTGCCCGCGGACAATCGCCAGTTCTACAACAGCCGTATCGTGGGCCGCGGTGGCATTGCAGCGGACCAACCTACCAGTCTCGCGATAAAGCCGGAGTTTCACTTCCAATCGGTCGAGCGGGAAGGTTTCCCCGCCGGTAATGCGATTCGAGAATTGCTCTAACGGAAGCTGTCGCCAAAATGTCTGCAGCGTAGAAGCCGACCACGCGAGCGCACCCAGCCCCAGCACGGCCGCAAGGAGACGGGTGATACCGGCTGCAACCGCGCCCGGGAAATCGCCCTGCCTCAACCAACTAGCCCGGCTGCGAGTACTTGGGATCGTAGTAGTAGCTGGTCCCGTATCCTTCATATCGCTTCAATAGGTTCGTGTCGGCCTTGTTCATGATCACGCCAAGCAGATTTTCTCGAACCGGCCGGGCATTCGCCAATGCACGTTCCAGAACGTCAATATTAGTCTTTCCCCACTCGAGGACCAGGAGATACGTCGGAATGAAATGTCCGGTCGAGCGAACATCGATCACCGGCGCCAGCGGGGAGAGGTCGACGACGACATAGTCATATGTGCTGCTAAGGCGCTCGATAAGCGCCCGCATACCTTCGGATGCAAGGATCTCGCTGGTGTGCGCGATCGGCGCGTGGATCACGGTGGGCAGGAAATCCAGACCGGTGGTACTTTCCCGAAGAACGACATCCTCGAAGCTGCGCTGCCCCGTGACAAGGTCGACGAGACCGGCGGCTGCGTTTGGAGCCATCAATTTGGTTAGTGATGGATTCCGAAGGTCCGCGTCGATCAAAATCACCTTATGCCCGGACTGGGCGCTGAGCAGCGCAAGGCCCGCGGCAGTGGTCGATTTACCCTCTCCGGGAAGTGCTGAGGACAGGCCTACAACGCGGCCGGTGCGTACCCGGCTGTTGAGGTCTATGGCGGACTTTATCGACCGGAGTCCCTCGGCGTATCTGGAGAACGGCGAATGGACCACGGCCCAGAAAGCTCCGGCATCTGCCCGCATCTCGTGGGGTGACGGCGGAGCATCGTGGGGCTTTATAGCGGGCGCTGGAAGCACGGGAAGAGTCGCGAGGCAGTCGGTTGCCAGCAAGCGCTCCACCTGGTCGCTGGTACGCACCACGCGATCGGACAGGTCCCGCATGAGGCTGATGCCGAAGCCCAGCATCAGACCGCCCGCACACGAGATCGACAGAACGAGAATGGTCTTTGGACTGCTGCGCTTGGACGGCCGGCCGGCGCTCGAAATGATCCGCGCCTCCGTGATCGGGAACGACTGCTGCTGGATCGATTCCGTGTAGCGTTGCAGGAACGTCTCATACATCGAGCGGTAGGTCTGGGAGTTGCTCTCGAGTTCCTTCAGTTGAACTTGAGCCTGTCCGCCGATTTGAGATCGGGCGACGGCGGCGTCGAGCGCGCGTTGTGCTTCATCTTCGCGTTGTTTGGCGATCTCGTAGTCGCTCTTGTAGGTCTCGGCAAGGCGACCGAGCTCCGCCGCGATCGACTTGGCTATTTCGCGCATCTGGTTACGCAGGTTGACTGCCGCCAGATGGCTCGACCCGTACCTTGTAGAAAGGTCAGCCTCCCGATTGGCGATCTCCAGATATTGGGATCTCAACTTGCTCACGACTTCGCTTCGCAGCGTATCCGTCACGGTCGCGTCGCGAACGTCCGACTTCATAACCTGTTCAATGCGATCGAGGCGTGCGCGCGCGTCTGTGGTGACCGTCCGTGCAGCGAGGATCTGGCTGTTGAGCTCGGCGACCTGCTGTTCGGAAATCGACCGTCCGCCGGCATCGACAATGTTGTTCTTGCTCTTGAAATCGACGATCGACCGGTCGGCAGAGAGCGCCTGCTGCTTGAGCTCCTGGATACGGCTGGAAAGCCAGTCGCCCGCGCGGCGGGCCGACTGGTACTTGGCGTCGAGTTGATCGTTGATGTACGCCTCGGCGACGGCATTGGCCACTTGGGCGGCCCGTCCCGGCAAGGCGGAGCGATACGCTATCTCGATCACATAGGTGACGCCAACGCGCTTTGCAGAGAGGTTCGTCGAGAATTCGCGGAGCGCGCGCCGCTCGAGCTCATCCTGAGACTCATCCCCGGGTTCGAACAGTTGGTAGAAATAATATAGGAGATTGCCGACAAAACCTCCGCCGTAACGAGAGAATTCGGGCTCTTGCGCCAGATGCAGGTCGCGAAGCACCGATCGCGCAATGTTGTCGGACTTGATCAACTCGAGCTGACTATCCACCGCGGGCGAGTCAACGGGAACTTCGGTGAACAGGGAGTTTTGGGACGAATAGGGCTGAAGCTTTCTTGTGTCGATGATGATCGTCGCCTGCGCGGTGTAGGTCGAGCGGACCACCATGAGATAAGCGGCCCCCAAGGCGAGGGTGGTCAGCGTCGCAATCAAAAAGACCGGGTACTGGCGGCGGACGAAAGCGAGGACAGCTGCGAACATCTGATCGGGCGACACAAAGTCCGCACGGTCGATCTCATGTTCCTCAGGCTTCAGGAGCTGGAGCATTTGGGAATCATTGTGATGCGGCGACCCGCGACGGCCGCCTGTTTGCTCACGCAATAGCACATGCCGGCCTGCGCCAGCATGTGTTTCAAATGACAGATTTCGCCAGCATTGCTGTTACGGGCTTACCGAACTCGAAACGGTACCGGAAGTGTTGTTCGTGAACGTATTTCCCAACCCGGTGACGCCCGATGTATAAGTGAACGGGCTGGTATTGGTGCCGTTTCCGCCGATCGCTTGAGCACCGCCACCGCCGCCGGCGCCGAACTGGAGCGGGTTAGTCTGACCTCCGCCGGCACCACCGCCGCCGCCACCGCCGCTAGCTCCAATCGGCCGATCGCCGGCGCCGGCAGCGAAGGCAAGCACCACGTCCTGGTCCTTGGTGTTGAGGATCGCCTGCTGAATCTCGGTAGCAAGAGCGGGATTGGTCCGGACGACGATCTTGGCAGCCTGCGCCAAGCCAGCGCCGATTGCCGCTTTCTGGTCCTTGTTGGCATTCGAGATCAAATTGATGATCGGCTGAAGCGTGGCAGCGTCCCCTGAGACCAGGTCACGTATAGAACTGACAAGCTCGGCGCCACCGGTGGGGGACTTGGAAAGAAGGTCCGCCGGGTTGCCTAGGAATTGAGCCGTGGCCTGAGGCGAGCGCTGGGCCGACGCTGGTGTTGCTAACTGAGCGGTTACGCACATCGCGAGGATCGTCGATGCTGCGACACCGCTGAGTTTTCGCTTGAAAGTGTCTTGGGACATAACCTGAACCTCTCGAAAAATGCATGAAATGTTAACCAGATAGTGCCGCAGACATCCATGTCTGTCGAGGCTTTCCGGACTTTGGTTCATTTCAAAGTTAACTGCCCGTGGTCTGCTACCGGCCTTTGCGTCTGGGCTAGGGCAGCACCAAGAAGAACGATTACAGTACCTGCATAAGCGGGTATTTGCAGGGAGAAATCAATGAGGGAGTGCAGGACGGCGACCGTTGATATGGCAAGGGCGGCACGCGGGAGCGTACGGGAGCGCTTGGGGTCGAGGCAGGCGCGGAGCAAGATGGCCATCGCTCCGACCCACGCCAGGACCAAAATGCCGGCCAGCACCAAGCCGCCTTCCGCCGCGATCTCAAGGGAGACGTTATGGGCCCTGTCCCACACGCCCCAGCCTGAAATCTGGTTGCTTCGGTAGGCGGCGAAGCTCCAGCGGAATGAACCCAGGCCGGTTCCGAGCCATGGAAAGTCTGAGATCATCCGCAGAACCGAGGCAAGGACATTGGCGCGGCCGCCGCCGGCCGCGCCTTCCGTTTCCAGCCGCTCGCCCAGACCACTATCGAAGCTTTGATAGACTGCCAAAATGACCACGAGGGCAGCGCCGAAGGCGAGCCATTTGCGAAGCTGGGGCGACATTTCCGATCTGAAGCTCAACGCAAAGGCTACGAGCAATCCGGCAAAGCTGCACGCCACCCCCGCCCGGGAGCCAGTTAGAACCAGTGCCAGGAGGGAAAGGCCAAAAAAGGTGCACGGGAGCGCCAGGTTGTGCCAACTGACGTGAACTGTAGAGGGCCGGCGTTTGCCAGATCGACGCTTCTTACGGAGATTGAGGCGCCGAAGCATGAGCAACAGCCATGCAATGGCGATCGACCCGAAATAGACCGCCGCGGCATTGCGGTTCGTGAACGTCCCGGTGAGATTGCCGGCATAGGCGATCTTCTCCTGCCACAGCACCAAATTGGGCTCGAGCGCATAGGAGCAAATCGCGTAAACGCCATAGAGCCCGCCCGCCCAGGCGATCGTGCGCAATAGGCGGCGCGAGAGCGTCTCGTCGGCACCGCACATGTAGCCACCCGTGAACAGCAGCAGGTTGAGTAGTGGGGTGCCGATCGCGAGATAAGGCTGCCCCATAGCGATAGACGCGCTGGCCTCAAGGGGCGTTCCCAAGATCTGGCTGGCCTGGGCCCAGATCGGATGGACCAAGGGATCTGATGGTGCCCGACTTACCACCTGCAGATAAAGGGTGGCTGCATAGCTTGCGACGATCGTGACAATTGTGGCTGCAAGAAACAGCGGTGAAGCTATAGCCGGCGGTCGCAGGGCGAGCCCGACCACCGCTATGCCTACGAGACCGCACCAAAGGGAAATGGCGACGGAGGACACCGATGCGAACGGGAAGGGCATGATCGCCACGACCGTGAACAACAATGCGGCAAACACATCGGAGGGCTGCCGCGGCTTGAGGGCAACCATCGCCGTCTTCAAGACGACGACGTATCGCCTATCGCGCCGCACGCGGATCAGGGAGCCGTTACGACTAGGTTCCGAAGGGCCGCAGCATTGTAGGCTGCAACGATCGGATCGTTGACCGTGGCGGTGACTAGCCTGATGTAAGTCATCAGCTTGGCCGATTCGACCGCTGGAGCGTTCGACGTGTACAAAACGTCCTTGTTCCGGATCAGCACTCTCGTCGCCAGGAAATAGGTCGACGGATCCCGCATGTTGAAATTGTACACGATTGGAATGATCGGGGTCGTGAAGCGGCTCACATCGATGCCCAGCATGGCGGCAACCTCTCGCCGCTCGCCGCGGTAGAGGAAGATCGCGCCTGGATCAGCCAGCGTATCGTTCAGGCCGCCCGCCTTGCCCACGGCCTCGGCCACCGAAATCCGCCAGGCGTCGAAATTGAACTGACCCTGCTGGCCTGTTGCACCAAAGGCCACGAATGTCTGCGGCTCACGATAGACGTAGACCGTATCGTTCGGATGGACCCAGATATTGTTGGACGGCTCGTATACCAGCGCCCCGAAAGGCACGGTCGCCTGCTTGCCGTTGCGCTCGAGCATGACCCAGGTGTCGAAGCCTTGCCCCTTGGGGCCGCCGGCGCGCGTGATCGCGTCCAGCAGGTGCTCGCCGGCAGCATTGGCAGGGTAGCGAACCGGATTGTTCACTTCGCCGAGCACGCTGATGAGCGACGTCCGCTGGTCAATGAGGGCCACCACAGCTTGCGGCTCGATAGCCCGATTCTTCAGTGCATCCGCAATTGCTTGCTGGACTTCGGCAGGCGTCCGCCCCTGCGCCCGGACGGCGCCGGCATAGGGAACCGAAATATTGCCGTTGTGGTCCACCGTCTGGTTCGGCAGTGCGATAAAGTTGCCGGGCCGAACACCCGCTTCAGCCGGGATAAACAGGCCGCCTGCGGCAGCTTCGAAGATCGTGACGCTGACGACGTCGCCTACGCCAAACCTGATTTCACGGGGGGGCTGACGATCCGGATACGTAACCGTCAACCTGCCTGTATTGCGTGCCAGTACGGAAACGACGTCCGAATTGACACGCACCAAGGCGTACGGAAGGCTGTTTTCATCAACCGGCGCCTCGCTTTTTACAGCTTGGCCAGATGGACCAGAAGTCGGCAGTGCACTGCACCCGGCCAGAGCAATCATGGCGCAAAGGGCAACACCAGCTAAGAACTTGGTTTTAAATTCAATCCCCATGTGGTCGGAACTATCACGGGCTTCGCGAAATCTCTAAGTGAATCTCCGGTTAGTGAGAGTTTGGACGACGGCAGTTGCGGTTTTGCAACAATTCTGCGAGACTTGATTATGCGTTATTGAGCTGGACGAGCTCCTGGCAGTGCGCTGTATCTCCGGTTGCCCAGGGGATTTCTACTCGGGGAGAGCGAATGAGTGGCCAATTCCGGCCATGGACGAGCCCAGCGGGCCGCCATTTTTATGACTTAGGATTTTTTCAGCCGTGTTTTTGATGCGAGTTGCCACGGGCGCCGTGGTGCTTGGAATTCTGTGCCTGACCGTAATGCCTGCCACGGACCGGCCGGTGACCGGCCTGGATCGCAACATCGAGCATTTCCTGTGTTTTGCGCTTGTCGGTTTTGCCGCGGCGCTGTCGTTCCCGGCGGTGAGCAGGTCGCTCTGGCCTTTGGCGATTCTTTTCGCGTTAGGGATCGAGCTCGCTCAGATACCGCTGCCAACGCGCCATGCGCGCACATCCGATTTCCTGATCGACGCGCTGGCCGGATGTATCGGGCTTGGGATCGGAAAGCTTGTATACCTCGGCCTGCCGAAGAGAATCACCGGCTAGAGCTGCTCCCGGCGTAGCCACCCTTCGACTGTGAGCTGCTGGAGCTTCCGAAGGGGCTCGCAAATGGGCTGTTGAAGCCGGTGCTGGTGCTGACGCCCTGATTGGTTCTAACCGCTGAGGTCGGTCCGCCAGTCACAGCGGTTCCCCCCTGGCGTTGCTGGGTGACGGTTTGAGTGGGGGTTTGCGACACGCCTTGCGCCATCGCCCCACCTACGGCAAACAACAACAGGGTCAGTATGGCAGCTCCATATCTCATGACACGCTCCCTTCTTAGCATCGATCGGCCACTTTTAACCCGCCGCGACGGCGAGAAATTCCGGGCGGCACTGCGTTAGCTGCCAATAGTGTTCAAAAACAGCAAACTGACCGGCTCTTTCAGTATAGGTAGGATGGACGTGGCGCGCCAGATCTCCTTGGGGACCGACGTAGACAACCGCTTTTTCCTCGAAATTGATCAGACAGGCGACCCCGTAAGGCGTTCTGCTGTCGCGCTCCATGGGAACTGGATAGACGAACTGGGCCAAAGCCGCCTCGACCTTCGACGCGATCATAGTCTGGAAGATCTCCTTTCGATCTGTGACGACCGCGTGGAGCGCATTGATGGATCTTCTGGGATCGTCGTCCGTGGCGGCAAGCAGGGCCGCTCCGCCACCTGGTGATCCGGCGGTCCAGTCAAGAACCGCCCCCAGGTACCGTGGCGGTCGGTCGAGCCGGACTATCCCATAGGCAGCATACGACAAGCTCACTCCCCCGCCGGTCGCAACCCATTTCCGCTCCGATATCGCGCTGCCGACGGTGCCCGTCCTTCGGATAATTTGCCCGGTTGGCGATGCGCCGAGGTCTGGCGAGTCCGGACGGTCGAAGTCGTCGAAAAAGGCCTTGGCGGGGCGGCTCAAGCCGGCGCCGTCTGAAACCGTCGCCGCGAACAGCGTCAATCTCACGATGGTCGAATTCCAGCTTCCACCTACACCGCTGCCAAGTCGGACGAGATTCAGTCCCACTGGCATTTCACAATCTATGGTCTTGAGAGCCTTTCCATTGAGCGACGCTGCGAGTCCTTTTGCACCTTGAACCAGACAAACGGTAAACCGCATCAACGGGGGCACGATACCGAGCGAAACCTCGCTGGGGATACCCTTGCTCACAACCTTCACACAGAAAACCCGCTCGCGCTGCTGGATTTCGACGTAGTTGTCGGGGTCGGCGTATTCGCACCACAGCGATCCCGATGACACAAATCTCGGCGCGTCGGCGGTGACAAGGACGGAACGCTCAAGGCGTGATAAATAGCGGTCAGCGTCAATCAGCATGACCTTGTCGCCGCTGCGCGATGTGGCGCAAAATGTCGATCTCCAGGCACGCTGTTCCAGCTGCGGCGAATGGAATTCGAATGTAACGTCGAACCGCGCCTGCGTCGTCACTCTCAGCGCAAGGCTCGCAAAACCGTCCGCAGCAACTGTCGCCCGAACTTGTTCCCACCACGGCTTGTCGGTCTGCATCAACTGAATTGGGATAGCGACCGGCGGGGCTGCCGACCCGTCCGGCTTCAATTGCAGGATGCATAGCTCCACCTTGACCAGTTCGCCCAAGTAGCCGCTTACAACCCGCAAGGCTAGGGATCCCGTCAGCGGTTGTCCGCGCTTGACGGCGAAGTGCCGGTTCCCCCCCATCTCGACGTAGAACTGGTCAGCGCCTTCTCCTCGCACTTGCAGGCGGCCAGACGTTGCGTTGATCTTGGTGAACGTGACGTCCCTGCCGGCCATCGGCGTTACCTGCCATCCGGAGGGGAGTAAAGCTTCAGTGGAAAAAACGGCATCCTCAACCCCGTTCAGGGCCGCTTCCTCGATCGCAATGCCGGCCGGATCCCCGAACACCTCGTGGTCCACGTAGCGTAGATTGCCACGAAGGAGCTGCGCGTGCTGCTTCGATGCTGTTCGATCCAGAAAGTTCAGATCTGCAAGCGGTGCAGGATTCTGCTCGGCGGCTTTGGACTGGCTGCAAAGCAGTGCGAACAAGGCCGAACTCAAAATCTCCCTGCGTGTAGGCATCATCTCAGGTTCCCGCTGCAGCCCTAGATATTGGCAGACGCGCTATCTCCGAGCAAGTTCGGCGCCGCGCAGGGCAACTAAATGCGTTCCGCATTCTGCATCGATCGCGCATCCGTTGCGGTGCAGCCGGCATGCTTCACCGCCCCGCCGCTCCGCTGGTCGCGAGTCCGCTAGGCGTGCAACATGAATGCGTCGTGGGTGTGAATGTAGCCAGCATCCCCCATGGCCTGCATATAGAGATGCGCATCCTGCGCGGTCGAATTCGCGTGCCATTCAAGCAATACCTCGTTGGACGGCAGCGGGACTTCGCCATCAAACGTGCTTGCGCTGTGGGCGACGGACGGACGGAAGAGAAATCCATCTGCAGCCTGGCCAATTGCAACGCTGGCGGCTTGAAGCGATGGCGCCGGCGCCGGTGCAGCGACATCCTTCGCGGGAGGATCGATGACGAACGTTCCGCCTTGTCCGTCGCTGGACAGATTGAAAGTCGAGTGCGTATAGTCGCCCACCAGATTGAGATGTGCAGAGTGATTTTGCGCGTCGGTAACTGTTAACACGCCGCCTGATGTATTTCCGGAGTACGAAACCGAGGTGCCAGACCCATAGGCAACGTCCCTCAGGTCGAGGATGTCCGAGGCGGTTGGGTCGCCATTTCCCGAGAGACCAAGGATTATTCCGGTGAACTTGCTGGCCTCATCCAAGATCAGCATGCCCGTGTTCTGCTGGAACGTAATCGAGGCCGATACGGTGCCAGCAAGTTCGAGGCTGCCACCGGCTTCAATCGTATAGTGCGGGCTGTCGCCGTTCGGGGCGGTACCATCCACCGGACAAAAACCGAGGCTGACAGCCCTAAGCCCGGTCGCGCCGTCGCCATTAAGGTCCTGGTGCATCGTCAACTCCAGCGAGCGCAGTGCATCGCTTGAGCCGGAGACCGAGTCGGCAAAAATCGACAGGAAGTTACCGTTCGCATCGGTGGTTGCGACCGTATAAAGGCCGGTTCCGACAGCCTTCCAGGCGACGTCGTAGCCGGTCCCCGTCTTCTCGGCGCCGAGGAAATTGTAGCTTGGGAATTGATCCGTGGTGATCGCGGCGCCCCCCAGTTTGAACGCCACATCGCTGCTGCCTGTGACAAAGTGGAGGCTGCTTCCGACCTGCTTCAGGGTCGTGCTGCCCGCCGCCTCAATGATCTTGATGGGCAGGCCGATCGTCCCGTCGACGTTCAAATCCTGATGCATCACCGACTCCAGCGAGCGCAGTGCATCGCTTGAGCCGGAGACCGAGTCGGCGAGGATCGACAGGAAGTTGCCGTTCGCATCGGTAGCCGCGACCGAATAAAGATCGGTGTCTATAGCTTTCCAGGCGACATCGTAGCCGGTCGTCGTTTTCTCGGCGCCAATGAATTTGTAGCTAGGTAACTGGTTCGTGGTAATCGCGGCACCCGCCAGTTTGAACACGACATCGGTGCTGCCTGTGACAAAGTGGAGGCTGGTCCCGACCTGCTTCAAGTTCGTGCTTCCCGCCCCTTCGATCAGCTTGCTGATCTCGAGCACGTTCGATCGCTCGCCTGTGTTGCCGCCTGCGTCCGTAGCGGTGGCCGAGAACGAGTGGGTGTCTCCGGAAAGTGATCCGACGTTGATGCTCCAGCTGCCATCGCTCTTGGCGTTTCCGGAACCGATCAGGGTCGTGCCGTCGTAGAGAGCGATGGTCGCGCCGGCCTCGGCGGTGCCAGTAACGGTCGATTGACCTGGCGTGAACGAGACGACGACGGGCTTGACGGGAGCCGTCGTGTCAACCGTCACCGTGAGGGAGGTGGAGGCGGAGCTTACATTACCGGCACCGTCCATGGCCTTGACCGTGAACGTGTGGTTGCCCTCCATCATGGCCGCCGTCGCGAACGACCAGCTGCCGGTCGTGCTCGCAATCGTGGTGCCGATCTTCGTCGATCCGTCGAAGATCTGGACCGTGCTGCCAGCCTCGGCGTTGCCCTTTAGCGTGACTTGATTCTGGTTGGTGATGCCATCGCCGACGGTTGCGCTGTCGGGCGCAAATGAGGCAATGATGGGGGATGTGGGCACCGTCGTATCGACGGTCACGGCAAGTGCGTTCGACTCCGAGACGATGTTGCCGTTCTGATCCGCTGTCTTCGCTACGAACGAGTGAATCCCGTCAGTGAGGTTCCCCGTTGTGAACGACCACTTTCCGGTGCTGTCGGCAACCGCCATGCCGAGCTTGGACGAGCCGTCAAACACCTGGACCGTTGCGCCGACGGCAGCCGAGCCGACCACCGTAATTTGTTTGGCCTTGGTGATGCCGTCGCCGGCGACATTGCTGTCGGGCGTGTACGAGTTGATCTGAACGGATGGCGGTTTGGAGGAGTAGGCGCGAATATAGTTGACGAGCATGTCTCCGCCTACCGCCGAGTTCGGATCGGTGATGGCCGGCCCGTACAGTGCCAAATTGGCGAGGATGTACATAGGAGTGTGCATGTCGTCCGGTGTGGCGATCTGGAACGCCTTCGCCCCGTCGACATACCAGGTGATCGTATCGGGCTCCCAATCCAGGCCGTAGGTGTGGAATCCTGATGACATCGAGGGCAGGTAAATTCCGCCTCGCTCGAGTTCCATGCTGCCGGTCGCAGAACTATGCGACGTCATGTATGCGATGTTGTCGCCGATCGCCTCCATGATATCCAGCTCCTGCGCGGGCACCGTACCGAAAACTGCGCTGTTGGTAGGCAACAACCAAAATGCGGGCCACAGGCCTTGGCCGGCCGGCAGCTGGGCGCTCATCTCGAAGTAGCCGTAGAGCTGCGAGAAGGAGTGGTAGCTCGTGATCATGCCCGACGTGTACTGGGCATTGTTGATATAGGGCTGGATCGTGGGATCAGCAGCGCCGGCATGGAGATCGAGGACACCGTCTTTCACGGTCCAGGGTGTCACTGAACTCGTGGGCGCGTAGTTGCTATTGATGTACCAGTTGACCTCCTGGTTGCCATCGATCCTGATTCCGTTATTGGCCGCCCACCAATAAGTCGAATCCCAAGTGCCGCTCGTGCCATTCCACAGGTTGAGCGAGTTGAAGTCGTCCGAAAACGTGAGTGTGGCCGTTTTAGCGAGATTGTTCGGATCGATCGACATAGCGCTCTCCTTGCTGGGAAATTGCTACTGCATCCTCCGTCCTCCCGACGTTAACGCGGGACTTCGACCTGTTTCGGTGACTAAAGGGGGGCTGATCGAATTGCTAAAATCTTATAAATCGCAGGTTTGGCGGTTTCCGCCTCATGACGCTGGGGGCAGTGGGAGCGTCGGACGCGGGGGCGATGCTCCTCCTTGGAGGTCGCGGTGTGACGGTGGGCAGCTGTGCCGTATCGGACCGTTGCTTCTGAGGACTTGTGGTCTCGATACGTGGTCCGCGACAGATATCTCCCGTCGGGCGGTCGACCCGATTCGATGAAGATGGTAAAAGAGCATCATCCGTGATCGTTACATCGCGCCTGGTTGCCAGCTACGCGGGCCGGCCGCCTCCCAGCGATACAATTCTCGACTGAAGAGGTGAGCGGGATAGGAATGGACTCCCTTGGTCAGAAGTTCGTTGGATATAACCGCATTTGCTGTACTCTTGGGTAGGTGAACGCGGGCCGTTTCCCTCCGCTCGAAATGAGGTCCGATCATCAGCTGTTACGTTCCACGCGGGAAAGCGCTTAGGGCACTTTGTGAGGATGGGCACATCTTCATTATTAATATGTTTGCTCGGCTGAACCGGGCCGTTGCGTGATAAACAGTATTTTAACAACAGGACGAGATTTGGCCTTGTTTCGCGGGCGAGGGCTGCACCGAACCAGCAGTCGTCAGGCGATCAAGGCGGTAGAGGTTTACATATGACGGGAGCTTTCACTTACGGCCTCGCTGGAAGACGGGTTTTCGTCGCCGGCCACCGCGGCATGGTGGGATCAGCCATCATGCGCCGCCTTGCTTCTGAAGGCTGCACTGTCCTGCATGCCAATCGCAGCGAGCTCGATCTTTCGAAGGAGCAGCCGACCTTGCGGTGGCTGGAGGAAAGCCGTCCGGATGTCGTGATCCATGCTGCTGCCAAGGTCGGCGGCATTGCGGCCAACAGCAATTTCCCCGTCGATTTTCTCTGCGATAATCTGGCCGTCGAACTCAATGTGATCCGCGCAAGTCATGCGGTCGGCGTTGGACGACTGCTATTTCTCGGCTCGTCCTGCATTTACCCGAAGCACGCCAAGCAGCCGATTGCCGAAAGCGAACTTTTGACGGGACCGCTCGAGCCGACCAACGAATGGTACGCGATCGCCAAGATCGCCGGGCTCAAGATTTGCCAGGCCCACCGTCGGCAGTATGGAGACGATTTCATCTCGGTCATGCCGACAAACCTGTATGGTCGCGGCGACAATTATCATCCGGACCATAGCCATGTACCGGCAGCGCTAATCCGCCGCTTCCACGAGGCCAAGCTCTCCGGAGCCTCGACAGTGTCGGTCTGGGGTACGGGCAGCCCACTTCGCGAGTTTCTCAATGTCGACGACTTCGCCGACGCGTGCGTTTTCCTCCTGAAGAACTACTCGAGCGATCTGCCCATCAACGTCGGTAGCGGTGACGAAGTCTCTATCGCGGATTTTGCTGCCATGGTGGCAAAGGTCGTGGGTTATGAGGGTAACTTGGTTTTCGATACCTCCAAGCCGGATGGCACGCCGCGCAAGCTGCTCGACAGTTCGCGGATTCGGCAGCTGGGCTGGCGTCCGAACACGCCACTGCTGACGGGGTTGACGGGGGCGTATGAAGATTTTCTGAACGGTTACGGCCGTCATCTGGAAGTCAATTCGGCTAACTGACGACTTCAACGCTTTTTCTAGACGCAATTTTTGGTTCCATTTAATAGTTGGATTGTGCCTGATGCGTATTTTGTTGGTCGGCATCAACTATGCGCCCGATCTTATCGGTGTTGCGAAATACAATGCGGAGCTTTGTGAGAGCCTTGTGGCCGAGGGTCATGAGGTGAAAGTGGTGACTGCACCGCCATACTACCCCGCTTGGCAGATTCCGGAGGGCTTCAAGAGCCATTATTTCGGGACACGAGAGCTCAATGGGGTCGAGGTCACGCGCACGCCGATATATGTGCCGCGGAAGCCGACGGGTGCGAAGAGGCTGCTGCATCACGCCTCGTTTGCGCTGACTAGCTCGTTGCCGGTGCTCACGAAGGCGCTTGGATGGCGGCCAGATGTCATGCTGTCCACCGCCCCCTCGTTGATGTCGTCGGCAACGGTTGCGTTTGTCGCGCGGCGGATCGGTGTAAAGTCCTGGCTCCACGTGCAGGATTTCGAGGTTGATGCCGCCTTCGATCTCGGAATTCTTCGGAGCGGCGCGTTGCGGAAGCTAATGCTCGAGACAGAGTCGCGTATTCTTCGGTCGTTCGACCGGGTGTCGTCGATTTCGCCGCAGATGGTCGATCGGCTGCTTGCCAAGGGGGTCCCTCGAGAGCGGGTCGTCGAGATCAGAAACTGGATCGACACGACCGCAATTTTTCCTCGGGCAAAACAGACCAGATACCGCGCTGAACTCGGCGTTTCCGGAAGCGATGTCGTCGGATTGTATTCGGGTACGATGTCCAACAAGCAAGGCCTCGATCTCGTGATCGAGGCAGCCGCTATGCTGGAGGACAGTCATCCAGAGATTCATTTCGTTCTAGCAGGAGAGGGGCCAGACAAGGCCAGGTTGATGGAACTGGCAGCCGGCCGCTGCAACGTTCATTTCCTCGGACTGCAGCCCAACGAGAGCTTCAACGAGCTGATGGCGACGGCGGATCTGCATCTCATTCCGCAGAAGGGTGAGGCTGCCGATCTGGTCCTACCGTCCAAGCTCGGCGCCGTGCTTGCTTCCGCTCGCCCGGTGATCGCGATGGCGAGCGAAGGCACTGGGCTTGCCGAGGAGGTCAGGGGAGCCGGAATCGTCGTTTCACCCGGGAATACACGTGGCTTGGCGGACGCGATTTGTACGCTCGCTCAGGATCGGGCGCTCTGCGCAGCGTTGGGGGGGGAGGGGCGGAAGCGATCTCTCGATCGTTGGGATCGACGAACCATTGTTGGTCGCTGGGCCTTGGAAATGAGCGCGATGCGGAGCGTTCCGCCCGCCCTCGATGGGCAAGCGACCAAGACCAAGAACTTGCGGGACGACATGTCGGTGAAGGACGCGATCCCGCTGCCCTGACGGCGCCGGCACTCCCAGCCCGGATGGAGCGAAGCGAAACGGAAAGGCCTATCCGCTGATACGTCGGTCCGCGCCGCCGTGCTAAAAGCCTAAAAGCGTCTCGACGTTCTCGCCCCGATGGCGTGAACCGAAAAGGGCAGCCGATCACTCATGGCGCGGATAGTATCTGAAACCGTGCTGCTTGATCAGCTCATCTCGTCTCGCCGACGCGAGATCTTCCTGCATCATCTCACGCACCATGCTTTCGAACGAAGTCTTGGGCCACCAACCAAGCTTCTCCCTGGCCTTGGAAGGATCGCCCAGCAGGGTCGCGACTTCCGTTGGACGGAAGTAGCGCGGATCGACGGACACGATGCATTTCCCGGTAGCAGCATCATAGCCCCTCTCATCGACGCCTGTGCCTTCCCAACGAATTTGTACCCCCACTTCGCTCGCAGCAAGGTCGACCAAGTGCCGAACCGAATGCTGCACGCCGGTCGCAATGACATAGTCCTCCGGCGCGTCCTGCTGCAGCATCAGCCATTGCATTTCGACATAGTCGCGCGCATGCCCCCAGTCGCGGAGGGCGTCGAGATTGCCCAAATAGAGACGCTCCTGCAGGCCGAGATGGATGCGAGCCAACGCCCGCGTGATCTTTCGCGTGACGAAAGTTTCGCCGCGAACGGGAGACTCGTGATTGAATAGGATTCCATTGCAGGCATACATGCCGTATGCCTCACGATAGTTGACCGTTATCCAGTAGGCATAGAGCTTCGCTACCGCGTAGGGAGACCGTGGATAGAACGGAGTGGTTTCCTTCTGCGGAATCTCCTGTACCAGGCCATACAGCTCCGACGTGGAGGCTTGGTAGAATTTCGCTTTATTTTCGAGCCCCACGATTCTAATAGCTTCGAGAAGCCGAAGCGTGCCGAGAGCGTCCGAATTCGCGGTATACTCCGGTTCTTCGAACGAAACGGCCACGTGGCTTTGCGCCGCGAGATTGTAGATTTCGTCCGGTTGTACTTGTCCGACGATCCTGATCAGGCTGGAGGAGTCCGTAAGATCGCCATAGTGGAGTCGAAAGGGCGGATTGGGCTCGTGCGGATCGAGATAGAGATGATCAATACGATCGGTATTGAAGAGGGAGGTCCGGCGCTTGATGCCGTGGACCTCGTAACCCTTCTGCAGAAGAAGTTCAGCCAAATAAGCGCCGTCCTGGCCGGTGACGCCCGTAATAAGTGCTCGTTTCTTTGTCATATCAATCCCAAAAATGAACACTTGTGCTTACACGAAATTGATAGGGTTAGGGAGGGTGAAACCTAGCGAAAATCAAGCCTAGATTAACGGCCTACTCGATCCATCGGTATGCTCCGAAATCCTCTTTATGGTTACTCTGAGCCTGCTTGCCAACGGGGAGGATCCTCGAAAGGCATGCTTCGAACGGCCGCTACAAAGCGCCAAGCGGGCGCGTCCAATACTGGGGATCAGTTCCCCGATTCCGCCCGCAGGACGACGTGATCTTCCCCCGAAAGAGTGGACAGGTTTAAGGGGCTTTTAGCTCCATCTCGATCAGGGCGATGTATCCGATGGCGGAGTAGCCCGGTTCGGTTGTAGAAACCCTCGATGAAGGCGAAGATATCGCGCGGGGCCTCGGCGCAGGTCTTGTAATCGCGATGATGGACCAGCTCGGTTTTCAAGGTATGGAGAGAAGCTCTCCGTCGGGCCGTTGTCTTAGCAATCGGCCTTGCGGCTCATCGATGCGACGATGCCGGCGCCGGTGAGGACCTTGCGATAGGCGCGTGAGGCATATTGCACGCCGCGATCGGAATGATGGATCGATCCGGCCTGCGGCCGCTGCTGCTGGATGGCCATCGTCAGCGCGGTGGATGCGAGTTCGATCTGCATATGATCCCGCATCGCCCAGCAGACGATCTTTCGGCCGAACAGGTCCATGACGGCCGCCAGGTACAACCAGCCCTCCGCGGTCGGGATGTAGGTGATATCGGCGAGCCAAACCCGGTTGGCGCTGCGGCGTAAAGTCACGCGCGATCAGGTTCGGCGCGATCGGCAGATCGTGACGACTGTCGATGGTGCGAACCCGACGGGGTCGCGCCATGATCGCTCGAATGCCATATCGACGCATCAGCCGTTCGATCCGGCCGCGGCTGGCGCCACGCCCCTGCGTCCGCAAAGCGGCATGGACGCGCGGGCTGCCATAGCGCTGACCGCTGTCGTGATGGACCTGACGGGTCTCGGCTAGGAGCGTGGAATTGGAGTCCGCACGCGCGCTCACGGGGCGCTCGCGCCATGCGTAATAGCCGGCCGACGAAACCTCGAGCACGGCGCACATCAGCCGTACCGGATAAGTATCGCGATGGTCCTCGATGAAGCGGAAGCTCATGTCTGTGTTCCGGCGCTCCATACGCAGCCGTTCGTTCTCCTGGCGCAACCGGGCGATCTCGAAGCCTGGTCCGCCGACATCGGCGTCGCCTGCGTGGTCGGGCGCCACGCCGCCGATGCCGGCTCCTGCCGGAGCTTGTCAATCCAGCGCCGCAGCACCGAGTCGCGCAGACCGGGTTCCTTGGAAACCGACCCGACCGAGCGACGGCTCGACACCACCAGTTCGACTGGCCTGGCGCTTGTACTCTTCGGTGAACGACCTACGTTGACGTTCCATTCGACACCTCCGCGCTCAATGAGCCTACTACAGGTGTCCACTCATTCGGAGGAGGTTCAGCCAGCCCTTAACGTTGATGGGTGAGGTTAATCGTAGCCATCGTTTGTCGTCTCATCACTCGGCCTGTATTTCCTTGAATTCCCAAGGGCAGGTCAGGATGCTTGATCGAACTGAGCAGACCGTTGAGCCGGCTAGCCGGGAAAGGCGCATCAGCCACCATCTCTTGGCGATTTTCTTCTTCGGGGCCGCCGGCCTGGCCATGATTGCTTGGATTGTGGCGCTTGGCTGGGTAGGTTTTCGTTTGATACTCTGGATTGTTTCCTGAATTAGATTGTGCCTACGATGAACGACTTATCGCCTTCCCGATCATTTCCTCCTGCGGATCTACGAGTTCATCCGAAACGAAGTCATGGCCGACGCTTGGCTGGCACGAGCCTGGTCGGAGCTGCCGCGAGACAGCGGGCGGAGCGGCTGTCCACAGAGATCGAACGCCGCGGACTTGCCTGCAAGCGAATCGCCTGGCCGGAAAAGACTAGCATTAGTAATGGTGCAGGCGGGCGCCCGCGAATCGCTGAAGACGTCCTCAACCTAATCGCTCGATGCATACTGCGTACCGACGGAGGTCGCTGGCGAGGCAATAGCCAACGTTCAAGAATTTCGGTTCAGTCCGTCTCGAGCAATTAAGAGGAAAGGCTCCGGCACCATGATCCCCACACAATCGTGCGTCGTGGTTAGGTCGTAACGCGAGGCGCCGTACGATCCACGATTTTATGCGCTTCGGACAGCAACACAGCTCGTCAAACATGGATGATCTCGTCCGCACCAATCTGTGGCTTGGCCGCATCCGGCAAGCCCGCCATGAAATGCTTGTTGCGCTTTTGGAATGCCCAAGCCCCGAGCTCACGAAGCGTCTTGCCGCGCTATCAGAAGCCGGTCCGGGCCGCGCAACGGCACGTGCTGAAGCGATGGCTGGAGCAAGGATGACAAGAGGAAAGGGGCGGGCCGCTGGGGGCATTGCGCTTGGAGAGCTTGCCGATTCCATGCCCTGTCGATCGCGCAAACTGTGAGAATCTCGATGTTGTTCAATCGTGCGCCATGCGCGCAAGGAGCGTGGCGGTATCGTCAAGCCGTCCCGCCTGGTAGTTCAACTGCTCGATATCCATGGAAACCTGAATCGCCTCAGCTATCCGACCTGCCTCTGCGCAAGCCTGCGCTGCCCTGGCGATCCGCTCGGCTTGCCAGCAGTTTAGCATGGATTTCTCAAGACACGATTTGACGGCTGCATCGATAATTTCCGCATTCATAAGAAATCCGATTCCGCTGAGAGGTTTGAATCCTCGCATGCACGCTTTGCTTGGTGCGGAAGTCCAGCGATTTGGCTCGATCGTGTAACTCACTGGGAGCTCAGTGAGATACGGTCGTGAGCTCATGGCAACGGTGATCGCGTGTTGCTTCTCAACTCGCCTGTCTCGAGGGCAGAGTGTCAGTCGGCTTGCAAACATGGATCTGATTCACTTGTAGTGCAGTTTGGAGGATCTCTGGTGGGCGTTCGGCTGCCGCAATGGAGTGGAACTCTGGCGTCGCTTGGCACCAAGACAGTCACCAAGAATCATCAGGAATCATGATGTCGACACACTGCTCACTCTTGATGAGCACCGCACTATTCAGGACGACTCCTATGGCTTCTGCATTTGTCTTCGCCTTGATCTTCTGCGCCGGCGTCATGTTGGGCTATGCACTGCGTACCTGGCGCTTGCAACGAACGACGACGAACGAACCCTCCGGTACCTCGCGCAGAACGGCCCGATCGACTCCCAGCTCGGCATTTGGACACGTCCGACGTGCCTTTTAGTCCTCGTCCAGGGTGCGAGCGACACCTCGGTTCTCACGACCATAGGCGACACATGACATGACCCAGCCGATGAGGGACGCACCGCGGCGCTACATCGTGGACGGTACAGGACAGCGCGTCCTTTTCGGTTTGACGATTGCGGAAACCATCGAGTTCGAGACGTTGGACAAGCCGGACGCCCCCCTCGATCCTGGCCCTCGCTTCGATCAGAACAAGCCCGGGCAACGCTGGCTGGAGCTCTACGCCAAGCATGAGCGGGCCTGGCGCAACTGGATGGCCGACACGCGAGCAGGCCGGGAAATGCCGCACGTGCTCAACTAAGTGACGCCGTTAGCTTCGTGACTGCCGAGGCCATCCGTTTGCATCAGGAAACAATCTCCCCCAACGGATCGGCAGACATATCCTGGGCTACTATCCCGGGCTCGTCATACCGCGAGCATCCGGCTGCCTTGTATGCTCATGAGAGTCAGATTGCCCGTCGCGTAGGCGCCCGTATCGATGTTGACCCGGTTTGCCAGGATTTCGGCGGTGCGCACCGGCGTGTGACCATGAACGATATATTTGCCGAACTGCTCTTCGCTCTGAAGGAACTCTTCGCGAATCCAAAGCAGGTCGCTTTCGCTTTGCTCGGACAAGGGGACACCTGGGCGAACGCCGGCGTGGACAAAGAAAAAGTCTCCACAGGTAAAGCTATGCCGTAGTTCGTCCAGGAACTCCAGATGCTCCCCCGGCATTGCGCGGATCAAGTCGCGCAGTATCGACGCCGGGTCGTCGCGCTTCAGGTCTGGCGGCGCGAGTCCATAGGACATGAGCGTCTGGACGCCACCGATGCGAAGCCAATCTTCAAACAACGATGGGTCTTCGAAAACCCTCACCAGAAATGCCTCGTGGTTTCCCTTGAGAAAAATCGAGTTTCCTCGCCGGCTTCGTTCAATCAAGAGGTCAAGGGTGGCCCGCGTGTCCGGTCCGCGATCGACGTAGTCGCCCATGAACACCTCGATCGCATAGCGTGGCCGACTGTGGGCCACGTCGGCATCGATGACCCGCAGCATGGGCTGCAGCAAATGCGAGCAGCCATGAATATCCGAGATCGCGTAAACTCGAACGCCGTCCGGCAGTTGCGGCCTGTGAATTGGCGGGTGTGATCGGGCAAGAGATGTCATGGCGCGCACACTCGGTGAGGTGGTGAGGATCATTTCGCCAAGTCGGTCCACGGCCGGACCTTATTGAAGAGTGCCGCCTCTCAGACGGCCCGATTGCGCCGAAGGAAAGGAGGATATCCGCTTGCTTAGCTTGTCGCCGCGCGCTGAGCAAATCAGCCAATTCCGCCAGGGGCTGCATCGCTCAGCTGCCGGTTGATGCATGCGTCGCTCAAGACGGTTGAGAGGATACAGCTTCAGATCGCAATTCATCGGATTTCTAGTAATCGAATCGTGTCGCTTGCGGAGGTACTCGATGCGGGCAACAGGCGGTGCATCAAAGATGAGCTGGTATTGCTTCATTGCAAGCGCCCGACCGAATTCGAAGTGGAACTTGATTCAAAATAGGGCAGCGCGTTTCGATCGTGTGTCAGCACTGTGACGCAATCTCGTGCTCGATGACTCAACAAAACGCGATGCATTCATGCATCGCAAAAGTTTCGCGTGCAGCGCCACAATATCGCTGTGTTCACTTCACAGTTTGCGTTCGGGGAAGTGACGGATCTTCAGCATCACGGATCAGCGTCAAGCATTCTCGATAGCAGAGGTTCGAATGGCTGTTGCAACTTATGGTTCTGAAAGCGCTGGTGCACTGTCGTCAACGCGCGGCACGGCTCTTCAGCGGCCTTTTCAGATCGTCATCATCGCTGCTGACCTGCTGCTCATCCTGCTCAGTTACGGTGCAGGGGCGGCGCTCTACAATATCGCGCTTGCCTCCACTGGCGACGGTGCATCGATGGGGGCGGGATTGATCGTCGGCGTTGTGTTCGTCGCGGTTGCATATTCCCAGGACGTCTACGCTACGCATCGCTTGCTGAATCTGGTCTGGCAGCTGCGCAAGGCCGTCTTCATCTGGTTGGCGTCGCTGACGATCCTCGCGGTCGCGGCATTTCTGCTGAAATCGACGGACAATCTGTCTCGCGGCACAGTGATCATTTTTGCTGCAATCGGCGGCGCCGGATTGGTCAGTCTGCGCTTTGTCTGGCAGTTCGTACTCGCGACAAACTATGCCAGAAGCCGGTTGGTCGATCGCAAGGTGATCCTGTTGAGCCTGAAGCCGCTCGACTTCACCTCAAGCCGCTTCAAGGATTTGCGCAGGAACGGTTTCGACGTCATGCGTCATTTCGTGCTTGGGATCGACAGCGGCGATGGCCATTGGGAGCGGCAGATTCGCGATGTCATTCGGCAGTCTCGCCAGGCGGACGTCGATGAATATCTTCTAGCGATCGATTGGAACGAATTGCCGATGCTTCGAAAGATCGGGCCCTTTCTGCGCGCTGTGCCCCAACCGGTACGCCTTTTGCCGGACGATTCCATCGCCGACCTCGTGTCGCGCCCATTCCTGCCGGTCAGTGGGACCGTGGCGGTCGAAATTCAGCGGCCGCCGCTCAGTGTTTTCGAGCGTCTCCAAAAGCGCTGTCTCGATGTAGGGGTAGCCTTGTTGGCGCTCGTCATACTTACACCGCTGCTGCTGACAGTCGCCGTTCTGATCAAGGTCGGATCGCCGGGAGCTGCCATCTTCCGCCAGTCGCGCCGAGGGTTCAACGGCAAGCCGTTCGAGATATGGAAATTTCGGACCATGACGGTCTGCGAAGACGGACAGACGATTACCCAGGCCACCAAGCGCGATGCTCGGGTCACCAGGATCGGGCGTTTCCTTCGCATGACGAGCATCGACGAGTTGCCGCAGCTTTGGAATGTCTTGCGAGGCGACATGTCCCTGGTCGGGCCGCGCCCGCATGCGCTCGCCCATGACAATTACTACGACGAACTCATCAGCAAATACGTCTACCGCCACCACATGAAACCGGGCCTGACAGGCTGGGCTCAGGTCAACGGCTTCCGGGGCGAAACCCCGACGATCGACCTGATGGAAAAAAGGGTGGAATATGACGTCTGGTACGTGAGCAATTGGAGTATCTGGCTGGATCTGAAGATCATGGCGCGTACGGCCTCGACGGTTCTGTTCCAGGAGGCCTACTAATAGGATCCGCCTAGGGGGCCGGCGGCACCTATGAGCCGTCAGCTTCCGTTGCCGGGGGGCTTCTTGAAGAGGCGAAGGACGGCGTCCCGCAGCGCTAGCATTGGCGGCACCAAGACGAAGAACGCTCCCATGGCGACTGAGACGACGACGTGGCGAAGCGAAAAAGGCTCGTCATGCTCGAGTTCTCGGTGATTCGGATCGAGCGGGGCAGGGGCAAGAGTGGTCGCCATTGGCCGGGATTCCCGGCGGGCCTTACGCGGGGGAACCACGATCAACACGAAAAGAATGTTGAGCAACACCCAGATGCTCAAGACAATAAGAGCAATCACCATCCGAACCTGCCGAAAAAGTACGAAGAATATGAGCTCACGTTAGCCTCCTGAACCTCGGAAGGAAAGGTGCTCAAAGAATCGGCAGCCCAAGCTTCGGTCACGATGAACAGCCCTGCGTGCCAGGGGCAAGTTTGTGCAGGAAACACGTCACAATCTACTATCTTTCGTCCGGATCGCTGTCGTCAATCCATGCCTTGGGCTATGGCAGAGATCGTCATTTGTGGATTCCGGATGAATACGGAGATTGGACGCGCATCGGCCGACCATAATGTCGCTTGGCGGGTTGGTTCCGACGTCTTCGTGACTCCGGAACTCAATAGAGCCCGCTGACGCATCTTCGCCCGCCGGGCGTCCCGCCATGGCTGCGAATGTCCGACGGTCGCTTCAGTCCGTTCGTGCAGACGACGGGGCCGAAAAGTGGGCCCTCAGCAGCCTATCTCCGGAAGGCTCCGCGGCGGTCGTCAGCCGATCGGGGCATGCGCGAGGGGCGCGGGGCCGCAGACTGTGCGGCTTGCGCCCCCTTCGCTCTAGGAATGTTCGACGTAATAGCTGTTGCGGTGCTTACCCTTATACGCCTCGATGCGTCCAAGCATCTTCGGGTTGGCGCGATTGAGGACGGCACCCAGCAGCTTCTTCTGAAGGATCTCCGATCCCGAAATTGATTCTTGAAGCGCAGCTCGCGTGGTTGCTCCCCATTCGATCACATAGACCATTGCATCGATGAGGACGCTGAACGCCTTGGAGTCCGCCACCGGCATCACGGGGGCAAGGTCGATAATGATATATTCGTAGTGTTCCCGTAGCATTGCGAGCAGGTCGGCCATTGGCTTCGATGCGATGACGTCGGCCGAATTGACCATGCGCGAAGCAACGATGGAGGGCAGGAAATCGAGACCGGTCTCCTTGCTTCGCTGCACGTGATAGCTGAAGCCCGTGGGATCACTGAGGGCCTCGACCAGTCCGCTGTTGGCGTTCGGTGCGAGTTCCCGTGTGAGCGAACGCGTATGCAAGTCGCCGTCGATCAGGATGGTGCGGTGACCGGTCATGGCAATTAATTGAGCGAAATTGGCCGCGACCGTCGTTTTTCCTTCTTTTGGCAGCGACGATACAATGCCAATGACCTTAATCTCTCGGGTCATGCGCGCAACGTCGATCGAAACCTTGATGTTGCGCAACGTTTCGGCAAACCGCGAGAAGGGATGATCGACGACGTAGCGGGATAGTCCCGCTTCGTCAGCTTTCGCGGATGCCGAAAGCAACGCGCGCGTCTTTGTCGGCGGCCGGATATCTGGCAGAACGCCAAGACACTTCACGCCGAGTTCGTCCTCGACCTCTCCGGGGGTCCGCAAGACGTCGTTGAGGAGCTCGCGGGCAAAGGCGGCGCCGAAGCCGAGACAGAGGCCGCCTACCAGGCCCCCCACCAAGGCCAAAACCGTCCGCGGCGAACTTTTGCGATCAGGCTTGGTCGCAGTGCTGATCAGGCGTGCCTCGCTGAGCGGGAAGCTCTGATTTTGGGTGGCGCTTTGCAGCTTCTCCAGGAAGTTATTGTAGAGATTGCGATAGGTGTCGGCCGCGCTTTCGAGATCGCGCAGCTTGACTTCCGCCTGGCCGGTGTGTCCCGCCTGGGCGACCAGCTCTTTCACGTTCTTGTCGAGAGATGCCTCTCGACTTTTTGAGATCTCGTAGTCGCTGCGATAAGCGTCCCCGATCCGATGAAGCTCATCGGCGATATTCTTGCGCAGTTCCTCCATTTTGTTGGCCAAATTGACCGTCGCAAGATGAGTCTTACCGTAACGCCTTGACCAATCGGCATATTGGGCCTGCAAATCGAGGTACTGGGCGCGCAGGCGCGTAATGACCGAGTTGTTAAGGGCGTCCGTCACCGTCGGCTGGGCGAGGTCCTGGTCGGAAATCGCCTCGATCCGATCGAGGCGCGCCTTGGCTTCGGCCGTGGCCGCCCGCGCCTGAACCAGCTGTGTATTCAAGTCCGACAATTGCTGCTCGGACATGAGGCCGCGGCTGGTTCCGACGATATTGTGCTCTGCCTTGAAGGTTTGCACCGCGCGGTCGCTGGCCGTCGCCTGCTCGCTGAGTTCGACGCTCCGCTGCTGGAGCCATTCGGTCGCGCGTTTCGTGGACTGGTATTTTGCTTCCAGTGCACCCACGATGTAGGCATCGGCGATCGCATTGACGATCTTGACCGCCTTGTCCGCGTTGTGTGCGCGATAACTGAGCGACAAGACGTATGTGGTCAGGACGCGCTCGACCCTGAGACTCTTTTGAATCGATTCGACCACGGCATGCTCGATCCGCTCCTGTGTGGGCGGTTCGCCGGATGCGAACACGGACATGACCTTGCCCATGACGACGGCGAGAAGTCCTGGATTGGAGCCGTTGAATTCCGGATCCTCGGTGAGCCGCAGGCGGCGAACGACTGAAAGGATGAGATCGTCAGAATTGATGACTTCGACCTGGCTGTCGACATAGCCGGTGTCGATCAGAGCGCTGCTGGTCCCGCTGTCCTTGTCCAGAACCTGGGTTTGCCGGGTATCCATCATGATACGGGCGTTTGCCGTATACATCGGCTTTGCCAGCACCAGATAGACGATCACCAGAGCCAGCGAAGCGCCAACTGCCGCCGCGATCAGCGGCCATTGTCGACGAAGGACGTCGGTCACACGGTCAAAGCTGAGGACCGCGCCGCCAAACTCGATGCCGAACCGGTGTCCCGATTGGAAGTGCTCTCTAGGCTGATACATCTGAAATTCGCTGCCTTAATGCTCAAGGATCAATTCGGGAGGGGAACAGGTTTGAATGGGTTGGCCAGTTTGGTCTTCCATTCGCCTTCCAAGAGCGCTCCGCCCCGAGACTGCGTCGGCCTGTTGTCTCTCGGCTGCAATTGGGCGCTGGAGCCGTCTTCTCCCGCCGCGGAATAGCCTGCTTGCACGGCGAGGTCGCCGAGACGCTGCGTGAAATCCCTGATCTTGCGCGCAGCGTCCGGCTTCGTCGACGTACACAGCGCTTCTGCGAGCCGCAGCGCTGCGCCGATGGTCGAGCGGTCGGGGGAAGCCGATTCGGAGATGAGCGTCTGCACCGACGGCAACACCGATGGACTGGTCGCAATATACGAGGAGAGACGAGACCTCAGCTTCTCTTTGTCGTTGCGCAGCCGTTCCAGAAGCGAAGACGGCGCCTTCACGAAGGCGTCGAGTTCGGTTTGTGAGGCGCGGTCCGAGAATCCGACGCATTGAGCTCGGGTGGGACCGACGCCCGATGCGATCAGAGCAAATCCCGTCAGGATGATCGGTAGCCATCTCGGCTTCGCACGACGCGTCACTTCGCAGCTCATCCGTGTCCCTTCGTCGTTGCTGCAAAACCAGTACACATGAAGAGTGGCAGTCAACTGTGTCAATTTTTGTGCGACGCAAAAGCGGGCTTCATTCGGGCGCGCTTGCCATCAATTGCCATATCAGTGTCTTACCTCACGTTGGTTGTGCAACCATGATTTGCAATGCCTGCGAGATCATCACAATGCTGCCCGCGAATTTTGCAGTTTGAAAATTTATGAGGCGGTCGCAAAAATCCTGTCGCGAAATTGACACACGAAAATTGTTCCAGCGACACCGGCGCGCGTGCGAAAAACATCTTCATACAAGCCAAATCGCAACACCGCCGGGTTTCGCGCATACTTTGTTCGCAAATGCTCGCGACCATTCGCCGGCGAGTCAGTTCGTTCGTCGCGATGCTTCTCGATCAGCAAAAATGGCGCAAAGTTGTCGCGCGCATGTTCGAATGACAGAGAGCATTGAATTTATCGCTGGTCGTCATGCGTCATACGCGAATCCTCAATCGTGACGATTGAAAGCACGCAAAGACCTGATACAGACTGCTGCGGTGCAACAGCTACGGAATGTCGATGTGACGGAGTTGGTTCATCGTGAGAAAGCGCATGTCCTGCCGCTCGACAGCATCCGGGGTATCGCCGCGACATCTGTGGTGATCCACCATCTCCTGTTGATGCCGACCTTTCTCGCGGCATTCCCGCACAATGCATGGATCAATTGCTCGTTCTTCAGAAGCGCGTGGCTATTGGTCGACTTGTTCTTCGTTCTCAGTGGCATCGTGATGTCGTTGAGCTACGTCGAGGGCGACTTCGGACGCTTCTCGCTGCGCGAATTCATGGTGCGGCGTCTGGCGCGGGTCTATCCGCTTCACATCGTCATGCTGATCGCAAACCTGCTGTTCCGCCTTCTGCGGATCGGCTTGGTCGCCGCAGGCGTCGTGGCTGCCGCGCCAGCCGCCTTCGAGGTGAACAATGCCTATTCCTTCCTGCTCAACGTCTTTCTCCTGCATTCGATGGGACTGATCGACTATCTCAGCTGGAACGCTCCGAGCTGGAGCATTAGTGTCGAATTCTACACCTACCTGGTGTTCGGCCTGATCGTCCTGCTGGCCCAGCGCATGCGTTCGCTGTCGTGGTTTTACGCCGTCTCCGGGCTGGTCGCGGTCGCAAGTCTGGTCGTCATCGTCTTCGTGCTCGACAAGAGGAGTCTGGGACTCCAGACCGATTTCGGTATCCTTCGCTGTTTTGTGAGCTTCTTCCTCGGTGTCTTGACCGTCAGGATCGTTCGTCGCCTGCCAGGCAAGCCGAGCCCTGCCGTGCAGGGAATGCTGCAGTTGATCGCCATGATCGCCAGTATCGTGCTGGTCAGCCTCGCCGAGACCAATCCGGCGGCCACCTTCCTGGCGCCGCTTGTTTTCGCAGCCTTCCTCGGCAGCCTGCTGGCGTTTCCGGATGCGTTGCTGGTGCCGAAGATTCTGGTGGCGCGGCCGCTGGTGTGGCTGGGGCGCAGATCCTACTCCATCTATATGGTGCATGCGCTCGTGGTGCTTTTCGCGGAGTACTTCGTGCGGGCACTCGGGCCAAGGCCGATCGCTGCGCTCGATTCGATCTGGGCGGGGCTGCCGGCCACGCTGAATCTTGTGATCTCCCTGGCAGCTGTGCTGGTGGTTTCGAACTTCAGCTATCTCTACGTCGAGATTCTTGGCGGCAAGCTGCTTCGCAATGTTCTCGGAAGCCGGCCCGATTTTTCGCCATCTCCCGCGCCATCGGCGCGGCTGACGAATTGAGGCGAGCATGACGGCCCTAGCGCTGCAGCGCCCGCAGATCACGCTGGTCAGCCTCAACATCGAGGCGATCGCGCTCGGGGTTTATCTGGTCCGGGACGCTTTCGGCGGGGTGATCCGCTACTACACCAGCATCTTTCATCTGGACACGCTCTGGTACCTGCCCGACGGCGTTGCGCTGCTGTGTCTGGTCCAGTTCTTCGTGCATTGCATTTTGCGCAATCGCAGCACTCTGGCGCTCCTGGTGTTCGCGCAGATCATGCTGTCGCTGGTGCTCGGCTACTTCATGATGGGCACCGCGACCGCCGCGATCTCGGCTTTCAAGATGATGCTGCCGGTCTTTGTCGGATTCTGCTTCTGCGATTCCAGCCTGGGTTCTTACCGAAAGCTGCTGTCGGTCATCGCCGTGACCTTCTATCTCTCCGTCATCGGCGTGTTGTTGACGAAGTTCTACCTCATGCCCTGGGTCGGCTACAAATATGAATCCTTTGGCGCCGTGCGCGAGGCTGGCCGGCTGTGGTGGGCCTATGGCGGTGACGATCAGCGCCTGATGGGCTTTGCCGCCGACAATACCATGGCCGCATTCTTCATCCTCGTGTCGTTTGCGATCACGTCGATCCGCAAGAGCACGCTCTGGTGCCTTCTGTACGGCTCGCTTGCGGTTTACGTCATTCGTCTGACCACCAGCAAGACGACCATGATCGTTCTTGTGCTGTACCTGGTGCTGCTGGTGCTGGTGCGAATGCTGCCGGAGAAGTCGCGCTTCCCCGCGATCCGCGCGATCGCGTTGTGGTCGTTCGCTGCGATCCTCGTTCCATTCTTCATGATCGTGGTCGCATCGGGCACCGCAGCGGTGCCGCACTCGACCCTGTTCAGCATTCTCGACCGCATCAATAACAGCTGGCAGCTGCCGTTCGTCTACATGAGCCAGCTGATGCCGATCGGCCTGGTCACCGGGTGCGGCGCGGGTTGCTTCAACTATCCGCAGAAGCTGTTCTCGCCGCTCGCGGCGTACTGGGTGCCGGTCGACAATTTCTACATCGGAACATACCTGATGTTCGGACTTCCGTTCGTCGCATTCATGGTGATGGTGTTCCGGGCCAACTTCGGAGCGACCGACGTCTACAAGTTGACGCTGCTCTTCGTGGTCAACCTGTTTACGATCACGGTCCTGAACTACGGCCCGGCATCGGGACTTCTGATCATCGCCTTGAGCTTCAGCGAAGTATTCTCCCGGCGGGCGACGTCCGCGCGGGCAGCCGATACCGTTCCGATAGAGTTGCCGCGGCCGATCCGCTCGTTGGAGGGTCTCGGCGTCGATATGCCGGGGACGGCAGCGCGTGGGAGCAGGTGAGATAAACGATGCATAGACGGCTTGCATTCATCGATACGCTGCGCGGCATTGCCGTGTTGGCGGTGCTGTTCCAGCACGTGCTCGAGGTGATTGTCCAGAAGCACCCCACCGGCGCGTATTATTGGGTCTTCCACGATGCGATCGGCTACTACATGAACTTCGGCCGGTTCGGAGTCGTGCTGTTCTTCTTCGTTAGCGGATTCGTCATCCCATTCAGTTTTCCGGACAGCGCTACTCCCGTGCGCGATTTCACGATCAGCCGCTTCTTTCGGCTCTATCCGGCGTACTGGACGTCGATGGTGATCGGGCTCGTCACGATGCAGGTGCTGGAGTCCAACGCCTACCCGTTGTCGCAGGTCATCGCGAACGTGACGATGCTGCAGACTTTCGTGAACATCCCGAACCTCTGGGTCTTCTACTGGACGTTGGCGATCGAGCTCCTGTTCTATGTCGGATGCACCATCCTTTTCGCGATGGGATTGCTGAACCGGCGCTTTACGGCGGTCGGGATTGTCATTGCTGCGGCGCTGGTCGGGACAGCCGCCGCACTTCTGGTCGAAAGCAGGACGGTGTCGTCGCTGATGGAGGTTGGGCTGAACCTTTCTGCGATGTTCCTTGGCAAGGTCATCCGCGACACCGTCATCGGCGGAAAGCTGCGATGGCCGCACGTCGCCGTTTGTACGGTGTTCTATGCGATCTTCGCCATCACGCTGGCGGAGAGGCGGTTCGGCGGCGTCTATCAGGAAAACTTTTTCTACAGTTATTCGATCGGGGCGGCTTATGTCTGCGCTGCGCTCGTCTTCATCGCGTTTGCGGCGTTCGGCGAGAGGTTGGCCTGGCGCCCGATGGCGTTCGTGGGAACGATCAGCTATTCCGTTTATTTGATGTCGCCATTCGTGATCGTCTGGATCCATCGTCTCGTCTGGCTCGGTGATGGACCGCTGGGATGGGCCGCCTTCGCCGCGCTGGTCGCAGCACTGTCGATCCTGGTCAGCTGGTCGACATATGCGTTCGTCGAGAAGCCCAGCATCTCGTTCGGCCAAAGGTTCCGGTCGAAGCGCAGGAGGGCGGTCGTTCTCGAGCCGGCGCTCAGCGCGCAAGGGGCAGCGGAGTGATCGAAACAACGCGCCAGCCGAATACCGGATACGACGGATCTTTCGTTCCCTCCGTCCAGGGACTTCGTGGCATTGCGGCGCTGAGCGTGCTGATGGATCATTTCTACGACATGCCCAAGGGAGGCGTGTACGACATTCCGGATCCCGGCTTCCTGCCGCCGCTCTGGCTCTGGCTGCAATCGGTGATCAATGTCGGCGGCCACGGTGTCGAGCTGTTTTTCATGATCAGCGGCTTCCTGATCCCGGCCAGTCTGGTGCGGCACGGCTCGCTGCCACGGTTCTTCTTCGACCGTATCCTGCGCATCATGCCGGTGTTCGTCGTGCTGCATCTCGCGCTCTTCGTGATTGGCCCGATCGTGGGCTACAAATTCTTCCGCGGGATCGATTTGGCTGGCTATCTGGCGATCTTCACGGCCAATCTGTTCTTCGTGCAGGATGCTCTCGGGTTGCCCATCGCTCAGCAGAATGCCTGGACTTTGACTTACGAATGGGCGTTCTACATCTGGTTCGCGCTGACATTCTCGGTCTGGCGCCTCGGAGGCAGAATGCTGGCGGCGCCCTTGATCTTGCTGGGCGTGGCCTGTCTCCTGCATTGGCCGATCACGGCGTTCTTCTGCGTCGGCATGCTTCTCAGCGCCACGGGTTGGCGCATCTCCATTCCGGGACCTCTTGGTTTGATGGCAGGCCTCACTTGCGGGGTCGCGATGTACGCGAGCCTGGTGCTGTTTCACCCGTTCGTGGGTCTTGTTCCGGGCCTTTTGCTGTTCGCCATGGTGCTGGCCCCGGACTCCGGCCTCGCCAGGGCCCTCAGCACGCCGGTCCTGCAGTATGTCGGCAAGATAAGTTACAGCCTGTATCTCGTGCACCCGTTTGTCCTGTTTCCCTTGCAGGTGATCGGGCTCAAGCTCGTCGCTGTCGGTGTCGACCGTTGGTTGCTGTGGGCAGCATTCATCCTGCTTGGCTCGTTGATGTCGCTGATCGCAAGCGCGATCAGCTACGAGTTGATCGAGGTCAGGCTGAGACGATTGTTGGATGGCGCGGTCCGTAGCATGTTCTTTCGGTCGTTGAGCAAGATGGAACAATCCGCCTAGACGATCGCAATATCCGTCACGGTCAACTCACGTTACGGCCGGCAAGCTTGCGGTAGGATGGCAACAGGCCCTCGGCGATGCGATCCCAGTTCAACGGACCGGCTGCTGTCTGCCGTGCACCGTCGGTCAAGGTCGCGGCAAGCGACTTCGAGGTCAGGACGCGTTCGAGCGCATCGGCCAAGGCGGCCGCGTTGCCAGGCGGGACCAGAAGCCCGTTCACTCCGTCTGTCACGACGTCAGGAATGCCACCGGTGGCGCTGGCGACGACGGGACGGGAATTGCCGTAAGCAGACGCCAGCACGCCGCTCTGCGTCGCATCCTTATAGGGCAGGGCGACCACGGTCGCGGACTGAAACAATTGTCCCGTATCCCCGGGCGAGATATAGGCGTCGATCGTTTTGACCGTCGGCATCGCCTCCATGCGCGCGCCGAGCCGCGTCATCTCGGGACCGCGGCCCGCGACGATCGCTTCGTGCGCCACGCCGCGCCGGTCCAGCAGGTCGATCGCGTCGATGAAGACGTCCAACCCCTTGTAGGCCCACATCCGCCCAAAAAACAGGATTCGTGCAGAGTCGGGTTCGATGGCGGCGGCGCGCGTCGGGGGCACCATGAGCACGCCGTGCATGCTGGAGACGATTTCTCCATTGAAGTCCGGCGACGCATGGCGAAAGTCCGCAATGCAGCTCTCGCCGTGCGTCGTGACGACTGACGCTGCCGCGCGCATGCGCGCGCGCCAGCCATCCTCGCGTGGAGAGGTGCCAGAACCGCCCTCCGAATGCGGAATCGCGTCGTGAACGGTCAGCACCAACGGGATTCCAAGCGGTCGCAGGAATTGGATCAGCTTGGATGTGTAGACCTCCGGAACTTCGTGACAATGAACCACGTCTGGACGAAACGAAATTATGTCCATGAATGAAGCCGGAATGCCGATGGCGCCGGCGCGGCGCAGGCTCAGATCGCGAATCCTCGTGTTGAAGGGAGTCGTCGCCTCGATATCGGCCAGTTCCCACTGCTGGTTCGCATCCTTGCGGTTGAGGACGAGGCGAACATCGCAATGGCGCGCCAACCCCGATGCGAGCCGGTAGGAATATTCTGCGAAATGCGGCGCGTAGATCGCCACGCGCAAGCGCCTGGAATCGCGATTGAAGGTTGTGGTAGGCGAATTCATCAAGGCATCCATTTTGCATCACATCGCTGAGCCCGTTGGAGTGTAGTCCACGATTTGAACTCACTTCCACGCTAAATCGGATGATTGATGGCGCTCATCTGATTGCCACAACGCCGTCGTACTGCTGCGCGATTGCTGCCGCCATCGGGACGGAGTGGAAGATGGCGACGTTACGCGCGGTCATCGATTGCCTATTTGTCTAGCGGGCGATTGTGATTGGATCTGTCGGAATTGGGTCGATTTTTTGATGAACGTCACTCCGGGAAAACAACATCAGGTCGTGGTCGCGTTGTTGTGGTCGCTGGCGCAGAATTGGGGCGGCCGTGCGCTGTCGTTTGTCCTGTTCTTGATATTGGCGCGGCTGCTCAATCCTGCGGATTTCGGTCTTGCCGCGCTGGTTGGCTTCATCCTGCTGCTCCTGAGCTCCATTTCTGAATTCGGGTTTGGTGATGCGTTGATCCAGCGACGCACGCTCGAGCCTGCGGACGTGACGCTGCCATTTTTCTGCTCACTGGCGGCATCGACCATCCTTGCGGTTCTCATCGCCCTGCTGGCGACCGATATCGAGCGTTGGCTCGACGTGAAGGGACTTGCCCCGCTCTTGACGGCCGCGAGCCTCTCGCTTCCGATCGGTACCGCCACGCTGTTCCAGGAGGCGCTCTACAAGCGCCAGATGGATTTTCGCGTGCTTGCGCTCAGGACCATGGTGGCGACCGCGATCTCCGGAGTGGTCGGGATCGCCTGTGCTTATGCCGGGTTCGGCGCTCTCAGCCTCGTGATCCAGGTGGTGGTTCAGAGCGCGGTCAGCGGCCTGTGGCTCTGGAGCCAGCCCAGATGGCTCCCGATGCGCAGCTACGATCTGAAGAGCTTGCGCGAACTTTCCGGCTACAGCATCCATGTCGTGTCGAACAGGCTGCTGGACTTCGCCATCGTGCGGACGATCGACATGATCATCCTGTCGCTCTATGGCGTCGCAGCCTTGGGCATCTACACGGTGGGCGCGAGAGTTTACATCATTCTCATGCAGTTGCTGACACAGGCCGTCATGGACGTCGCGCTGAGCGCACTGTCCAAGATCGCGCATGAGCGTCAGCGTATTGCAGACGCCTATCTGCGCAGCGTCAGCCTCGGAGCATTGATTGGCTCTCCGGTCTTTGTGCTCCTGGCGGCGATCGCGCCGGAGTTCTCCCTGCTGCTGTTCGGTTCAAAATGGGCCGGCAGCGAAGCCGTGATGAGGCCGCTGATGCTCATCGGCGCCATCCAGACAGTGCAGTTCGTGAACAGCGCCTATTTCGGCGCCATGGGCAAGCCCAACTACGTCTTCCTGCTGAACATTCTCAAATTCGGCACCGTGGTACCCGCAATGTTCCTGCTGCCTTCGCACGACATTGGTCAGCTGGCCACCATCTTCGCTGTCGCACAGCTCGTCGTGACGCCCGTGACATTCGCGCTGGCGCTCAGGCTGCTGGGCCTGAGCTGGAACCAGTTTCTGCGGCCCGTCGCAGGCTGCCTTTGCGCCATCCTTCTTGCCTATGGCGCAGTTGCGCTATGCCGCGAAGCGACCCCGGACATGAATCCCTATTTGCGGATAGGACTGCTCTCGTCATGCTTCGGGGCGACCTATCTGATGAGCATCTTGCTGTTCTGGCGGAAGCAGTTGTTCTCGTTGATCGCTTTCGTCGTGAAGCGTGGTGCGACCGCCTGATGAAGACGAGGAAGACGTCGTGAAGCAATTGATTCCGGTACCTGTTCGCAAGCATCTCCGAGGCTGGCTCAACAGCGCGAAGAACACGCCCTTTGCGGTCGATTTGCTCGAGTTGCGCAGGTGGCAGATCGCCAGGAAGGCTATCGGTGCCAGTGCCGCGCCGCGCAACAACCCGCGCCGGCTCGTCCTGCTCCCGTCCGACCCCTGGAGCATTCATCAGTCGCGCGGCGATGAGGCCATGATCGAGGCGGCCGTCGGCGAGATGAAGAAGGCCCATCCGAACATCGAAGTCTACATTGTCACCGCCACCAAAGCGGCAAGCGCGGACGTGCGGGCAATAGGCTTCAAGCCGCTCGAATTCTGGAGGCAGCCGTTTTCCTATACGACGGTGGCGCAGGAGCTTTCTCTCACCAGGCCGGATTTCGGATTGGTTCTGGGGGCAGATGTGCTGGACGGCTACTATTCCCCCGTGGACGCGGCTCGCATGCTGCTCGTCGCCGATCTCATGGCAGCGTGCGGCGCCAAGGTCAGCGTGCTCGGATTCAGCTTCAACTCCCGTCCGGCCAAGGCATTGCGGGAGGTGTTTCGGCTGCTCGATCCCGGCGTGGTCTTGAATCTGCGCGATGCACTATCGCTTGAGCGCTTCAGGGAGTTCGCTCCGAATCGTGCTCAGCTCGTCGCTGATTCCGCATTCATGCTGGTGCCGCAGGCCGAGACCGCGGCTGTGAAGCAGATTGCGGCCGCGATTGCGGAGCAGCGCAGACAGGGACGTAACGTCTTTGTCTTCAATATCCATCCGATGTTGTTCAGGAAATCCGAGCCGGCCAAGTTGCAGCGAATGATCGAACTCGCGGCGAGCGCAATGGGGCGCATGTCTCGAGAGCATAGCGCGAGCTGGGTGTTGCTCGCGCACGACTATCGCCCGGGGATCGCCGACGATAATTGCCTTCGACCGCTGGGCGGTCGCCTGCGCGCAGCGCTGGGCGACCATATTCATCATGTCGAGCACGTTCTGTCGGCTAGCGAGATCAAGGCGGTCGTCGGTCTGGTGGACGGTGTCGTCACCGGCCGCATGCATCTGGCGATTGCGGCTCTCGGACAGGGAACGCCAGTTGCGGCGATCACATACCAGGACAAGTTCCAGGGTCTGTTCGCTCATTTCGGTGTGAGCGAATCGCTTCTTCTCTCACCGGAGCAGCTTCTCGCGGGAGACAATCTCGAGAAGTTTCTGCTGAGGTTCCTCGGCGCCTACAAGACGGCTGGCGCGCAGGTCCGCAATATGTTGCCGGCAGTCATGGAGCTGTCCCGCGCCAACATCGCTCCGCTGCGGGGCGATGGTTTGATGTCGGTTGACGCGGCGACCGACGGCAAGGTCGCCTGAGGGAAGCGGGCGGACCTCAGTTGGCGGCCTGCTCCGTCTCGTCGAAACGCACGGACGTCTTGCTGACAGACGTCTTGTTGGTGACAGGCGTCTTGGCGGACGATTGCTCTTTGCGAGGCGATCCAAATTCGATGTCGGCCGCACGATTGATCAACCGCCGTGCCGGGTTCTCGAAATAGGCATAGGTGCGATCGGCGATGATGGTCAGGATCGCGCAGCAGGCCAGGGCGAAGAGGCCAAATTGATCCGGACGCAGCCCAAGCGCGGTCCACAACGGCTTGAATACAGCGATGAGTACGGCGTCGTGCAGCATGTAGATCGAATATGAGGTGTTGCCGAGCCGCCCGAGGAGGCGGCTGCCGGGAATTTGCACGAAAGCGCTCTCCCCGACGGCAGTGAGCAGGATCGCGCAGGAGAACAGAATGATTGCCAGATCCGGCTTGGCGAAGACGTTCAGGACAAGCACGGAGATCCCGAACAGGGCGATGCCGGCGAAGACGACCGGCTTGTGCCGATACGGATGCGACAACCTGAACAATATGGCGAGCAGGATTCCATTCAAGAAGCTAGGCAGCGCACGGAGCATCCCGTAGTCGTAATTGGCTCCATACATCTGCGATCGTTCCTGCCAGATCGGCAGATGGCCGTGGGCCAGGACCAGATAGAGCGCGGCAACGATGGCGGCCAGCACCAGCGGATGGACCTTGCGTGCAAGCAGCATAAGCAGGGGAAAGATCAGATAGCAGAAGAATTCCGCGCTGATCGACCAGGACGGAGAGTTGAAGCTCAAATGATCGGTAACGCCCCAGGCTTGAAGCAGCACGAGGTTGTACAGGAAGTCCAGCGGCGTCGACCTCGCCGATTGGTCCAGACCGAACCCGATCAGCAATACGAACACGAGCAAAGTCAGAAAATGCAGCGGATAGATCCGCGCAATGCGGCGGATCATGAACCGGGAATATGCTTTGAGACCACGGGCGTCAGACGGATAGGAATAGGAGATCACGAAGCCGGACAAGATGAAGAACATGTCCACGAAAAGGCCATAAGATCCGTTCCAGACCGGTGCAATGCCGCTGTCGATGGTCTTCAGATGGAAAATGAAAACGCCGAGAGCGGCAACGAAACGGTAGAAGTCGAGAACGACGAACCGTCTTGCTTCATTGGCTTCCATCGCGTGTCGAATTCCTTGCGTGACGCTACTTTCTGCTTAGCGGTCAATTGTGACGCAAGTTCGCTGGGCCGGCGTTCGGCTGTAGGCGAATAGCCGTTATGCGGCTTATGCCTCGCGACAAGGCAGCCGCCTAATTATTGAACGGCGCCGGGACTGGCCTGAGCTGGTTCCGGCGCCTGAGATGTTGACGTGATCCTGCGGACGTTCCGCCGTGGTCAGACGAACAGGAAATCGTGGCTCGTCAGGCTGGCCACGTTGACGCTCTTCAGGAGAATCGAGTCGCTGGCCGAAAGCGTGACCAGGGCGTTCGCGCCGGACTGCGTGATTTGCAGATGGCCATAGTCCTCGGCGAGGAGCTTCGAGATCTGGATCACGTCGTGAGTGGCGGCGTTGCCGGCCTGGAAGTTGACGATCTGGTCCTGGCCGTGATCGTAGACGATCGTGGTCGAGCTTGGCGCCGCCGAGAACAGGTCATTGCCGGCCCCGCCCTGGACCGTCACGCCGCTCGCAACCGCCGTGACGTTGTGCGTGCCGTCGGTTTTGGTGGCGTCGAAGAACTGGAGCGCGTTGGCCGCATTGTAGTTTTCGTGCTGCGTCGTTCCGGCCTGTCCGTTGAAGTTGAACAGGAAGACGTCCTTCGAACCGTCGGCGTTGTTGGCGATCTCCTGGGTCTTGGAACCGGAACCGTCGTAGATGTCGGTCAGCTTGCTGCCGTCGTTGTTGATGACCTGGGTATAATCCAGAGTGCCATCGGCATGGGTCCGCGTAAGCTCGACGATATGCCCCAAGGCATCGAGGTGCTGATGCTGCGTGGTGTAGGACTGCCCCTTGATGTTGTAGCCCCAGTTGTCGGACGTGCCATCGGCGTTGGTAATGTAGGCGGCGGTCTTGACGCCGTTGGTGTAGGCGGTCGTGGAGCTATAGCCGTCGCTCTTCGTCGTCACCTCGCTGGTCAGAACGCCCTTGGCGTCGTACCAATCCGAGGTTTTGGTCCCGTCTGAGCTCTGGACCAGCGTGAAGGCGAGGCTGCTATCGGCGTGGGTGCGCACGATGTTGGTCAGGAAGCCGGTCGAATCGTAGCTGTCGTGCTCGTTCGTGTAGGTCTGCCCCACGATATTGAACTGGAACACATCCTTCGAACCGTTGGCGTGGTAGTCGGTCTCCGTCATCTTGACGCCGGAGGCGTTGTAGTTGCTCACCACGCTGCTGCCGTCGCTATTAACGACCTGGCTATAGTCGAGCGACCCGTCGGCGTGCGTGCGGACTACTTCGGTTGTGACACCGGAGGGGTCGAGGTGCTGGTACTGCGTGCTATAGCTCTGACCTGTTATGTTGTAGCTGTAATTGTCGTGGCTCTGGTCCGCATTGGTGATGTAGGCCGCGGTCTTCACACCGTTGGTGTAGATCGTCGTTGCGCTGTAGCCGCTCGTCTTCTCCAGAACCTCACTGGTGAGAATGCCGCTGGCGTCGTACCAGTCCGAGACTTTGGTGCCGTCGCTGCTCTGCTGCAGCTTGAAGGCCAGGCTGCCATCGGCGTGCGTGCGAACCAGCGAGGTGAGGAAGCCAGCCGCATCGTAGATATCGTGCTCGGTCGTGTAGGTCTGGCCGGTTACGTTGAGAAGCCAGATATCCTTGCTGCCATCGGCGTTGTAGTCAGTCTCCTTCGTCCGCTTTCCCGCCGCGTCGTAGTTGGTGACGACGCTGCTGCCGTCGTTGTTGATGACCTGCGTATAGTCGAGCGTGCCGTCAGCATGCTTGCGGGTCACGGCCGTGACCTTGCCGGATGGATCGACGTGCTGGATCAGTGTGCTGTAGCTCTGGCCGGTGATGCCATAGGCGTAATTGTCCTGGCTGCCGTCGGCATTCTTGACGTAGGCGTTGGTCTTGACGCCGTTGCTGTAGAGCGTCGTCGAGCTGAAACCGTCGGCCTTTTGGACGACTTCGCTGGTGAGGCCGCCGGCGGCGTTGTACCAATCGGTGGTCTTGGTGCCGTCGGTCGTTTGCGCCAGCTTGAATGCCAGGCTGCCATCGGTGTGGAGGCGCGTCAGGGTCGTGAGAAATCCAGTCGTATCGTAAACGTCGTGCTCGGTCGCGTAGTTCTGGCCCTTGATGTTGTAGGTCCAGACGTCCTTGCTGCGATCGGCATGGTAGTCGGTCTCGACCAGCTTGACCCCCGTGGCGCTATAGGTGGTGATCACGCTGCTGCCGTCGCCGTTATAGACCTGTGTCGAATCGAGCGAGCCGTCGGCATGGCTGCGGACCACGGACGTGACCTTCCCGGCCGAATCGAGGTGCTGGACCTGGCTCGTGTAGCTCTGCCCCTTGATGTTGTAGGTATAGTTGTCCTGGGTGTGGTCGGCGTTCTTGACATAGACCGTGGTCTTCACGCCGTTGGTGTAGATGGTCGTCGAATAATAGCCGTCCGACTTTTGCACGACTTCGCTGAGAAGCGTGCCGGTCGTGTTGTAAGTGTCGGTGGTCTTCGTTCCGTCGGTCGCGGAATGGACGGAGGTGGTCTTCACGCCGCCGGTGTAGCCGATCGCGTCTTTAGCCCCATCGGTGTAGACGATCGTGGTCGAAGTGGGCAGTCCGCTTGCGTTGAGGCCGGTGTCCGCTTTCGACAGGAGGTTGCCGCTGGCGTCATAAGTTTTCGTGCTGCTCCAGGTTGCGGCCGAGTTGGTGACGGAGAAGGAATGGCCGCCCTGGATCTTGGACAGTGCATTGCCGTAATGCGCGATCATATAGTCCATCGTCGCTTTCGACGCGACGGGCAGGACATGCGAGTCGGTTAGCGTGATGGTTTGAAGCGCCGCCGACGTGCTCAGGTCGGACAGTTGCGGCACGATGTCGGCGGCCGTGCCGCTGACACTGGTTCGGGTGTCAGGCGGAGTGGGGGTGGTCGCAGGCGCGTCGATCTCGATGATCAGCGGGTGATCGCTGACCGGAATCGTAATCGTGCTGACGTCGGTGTAGCTCGCGATCGCGGTGGTTCCGGTCAGCGTGTCGTACACCTTGACCGAATGATGCACGCCGCCAAGATTCACCGTAACCGTCTGGGTCGGATTGGAGATCTCGGCATCGGCCGCATCATTCCAGAGCTTCGGCTCCGCCCAAACGACAAGCTCGTAGGCGCCATTGCTCTTGCCGAGCACCATGCTGTTGCCCGAGGCCGGCATGTTGCTCAGGGTGTAGTTCAGTGGATGAGTCGGCTGCAGGTCGCCCTTGCCGTCATCGGCCAGAATGTTCGTCAGGTTATGAATTGCCGTCGCAGCGAGCTTCGGCGTTCCGTCGGAGTTGAATAGACCGAAATTGGCTTCGGGATTGGTATTGCTGGCGGACGAGTCGCGGTCGAACATCTCGTAGAGATAGGTCGCACTCACGCCAGCCTTGTAGGCATCGACCAGGGTGTTCAAGATCGACTTGGCCTGGACCGTCTCGTCGACGCCGAGATATTGGGTATTGGCTTGGGTGGTGTAGCCGGTCTCCGTAATCATGACGGGCTTTCCCGGCGCGGCGGTCGAGACCGCGCTCAAGGTGGCAGCAAGTGAGCTGCTGGTCGTCAAGCTGGTGCTGACATAGGCATGCGCATTGGCGAAATCGACCGAGCCCGACATGTTGCCGAGCTGGCTGTAGCCTTGGGGATCGTTGTAGGCGAGCGACAGATTGACGACGGGAATGCTGGAGAGCGTGCCGTCTGCCTTGACCGCCTGATAGAGCGCGCTTTGGAACTGGGCAGCGGCGCTAAGGCTCGAGCTGCCATTGTAGCTGAAGGGCTGGTGATTGGCCTCGTTGAGCCCCTCGATGGCGCTGATGCTGCCTGGATGGCTCGCCACGAACTTTTCGAGCGACACGATATACTTCTGAAGGCCGGCCGTGCCCAGCTGGGGCAGGGCGGAGGACACCAGGAAGTCGAATTTGTAGCCGGCAGCCGCCAGCCCTTCAACGACCGGTTGTGCGGCGGGGCTGGTTCCCATCGCGTCGCGGAGATGGGTGACGCCGAGATACTTCAGGTCATCGACCATCAATGCGAGGTTATTGTAGTCGGTCCACCCGAAGCCGGCATGCGTGTTGACGCCGATGGAGTTGATGAAGCCGCTTGCGGAGAGGACGGTTTGATCTGACGACATTTCACACTCGAATTTCTACGCGAACGAAATTGCTCGCAGGGATTTGCGTTCAACCTTCTCGATCGAGTGTGAATTTCAGATAAAAATCGGAGCTACAAATCGAGAGCGATCAGCAGTTCCTCGCAGGAACAGGTCGACTCTGATTCAAGACAATAACGATGTCGTGCCGACGCAGCATGACCTGAACATGGCGCTTCCAAGAATTCGCAAGATTTCACTGCTGAATATATGCGCATGTCGCGTTTCAACGATGCATGTGAGTTGGCGCGGATGCGGTGTGAAAATTGTCAGGCCGAGCAAATCACTCAGTATTCTCGTACTGGTTGTCCGTCACTTTGCCGCTTCTTGGGGCGAAGCAGATGAGTTCCATGGGCGGGAACTTCGCGAGCATGGGCAGAGTGTCAGTGCCATCAGTTCCAAAGCGGATTTGCGAGGCGAACCGGTCGACAGATCAGCTTGGGCGCGCCATGAGGAGAAAGTTTCCGCGCCAGCCGACCGCAGCCGTGGCGATTGCGGCGATGACGATTTTTCCGGCAAGCCACGCCGCCGGTTCGCTCGGCGCGTGACTGAGCGATCCGATCAGGATGGCGGCTGCGAGCGCCTGAAGCACCAGGGGCCAGCGCGGGAACGCACCGAATCTGAGGGTGGGGCCAAGCCCGGCCACGATCGCTGCGAGCGTGGCGATCGAGGCGCAGGTGACTGCTGCTTGTGGCGAGAGGCCGGCCCAGACGGCAAGCAGGGAGAACGCCGCAACAATTACAAGCTGCCCGGCAGCGATGAGGACGAGCCTGGTCGCGAGCTTTTCCAGGTGGGGAACGACCGCGATCGTCGCCTGCAGGTGGGTATGGAGGAAGTAGAAAGCAGCGATCGCCGGCCCTGTCGCCAGAAAGCCCTCGACGCTCTCCCGCGGAACCAGGATGCGGGCGGCGTCCGGAATGAAGGCGACGAGCCCGCCCAGCAGGACCAGGGTTGTGCAGATCATGAACTCGAACATGTGCCGCGTCGATTGTCTCGATGTCGTGGCGCTCCCGTGCTCGAAATCATTGACCACGTCAGGATAACTCACGGTGTGGATCGCCGCGTTGAGGACCCAGAAGGGACGTTGCAGCAGGTCGAGCGCAATGGAAAATCCTGCACCGGCTCCTGTGGCGCCCAGTCGCCCGACGACGATGACGCGAAGCAGAACCGGCACGGACAAATGGATCACGGACGCGCCGGCCGCAAGCATGCCGTAACGCGAGAAGTCCTTCCAGTCAGCCAGCATTGTTCGCAGCGACACGCGATCCAGCGGCGTGCGATATGCGACGAGACCGGCAAGGAGTCCAAGCAGGTGACCCGATGCGATGCCGAGCAGCGTCGCTTCAGCCGTGCCTGTGATCATTCCGCCCGAGACGGCTCCGCCCAAAAGAGCTGTCGCACGCAAGGCAAGAAGGGAGGAGGCGGTTCCCAGCCGGTTCGACAGACGTACCGACAAGAAATACAGATCGGTCGAGCCCTGAAGAACGGCCACGCTGATGCCGAGGGCGACCAGTCTTGGCGTGAGGCCGCTGATCAAGGAGGCGCAGCTCCCGACGGCAACGAGCGCGCCGGCGCTCATGAGCGCCGCTGCAAAGAGCGACGATCTCAGTCGAGCAGCCTCGTTCTCCTTGGCGGCTGCAAGAAAGCGCAGCCCCGCGAGCTGCAGCCACTCGAACATGAGGACGCAGAGCAACTGGCTCGAGGCCATTGCGAGAGAATAATTGGTGTAGTCGGCGGCAGGCAACAGGTGACTGATCACAAAGATCAGGATGATCGCTGCTGCGCTTTGGTAAACGTAGCCAGCGATCGCGAAGAGACGTGTCATCTCGGAATGAAGCTACTCTTTGCCACCGCATGCGCTTGTGGCACCCCGGCTATCGCCGGGCGCACGGACGACATCCGTTGCTGCCGCAATTGTTCATACAGGTTCTTGTACGACGACAATACGTCGGAAAAGATCCACTTGTTCGTGTCCGCAATAAGCCGACGGCTGATCTCGTCGATCTTGTGCGGATCCGCAGCGATTTCGCGCATGCTCCTGGCCAGAGATTGTGGATCCGCTTCGGTCAACCACCCCGTCATGCCATGCTCGATCGCCTCCGGCATGCCGCCAAAGTGCGTACCGAGCAGCGGTCTGCCCGCCGCCTTGGCGTCCGCGACGACGAGCGGGCCAGGATCGTGCCAGATGGATGGAGCGACCACGACGTCGACTTGCCTGTAGAACTCGTCGGGAGATACGAATCCCATGAACTCGACCCGTGCATGCGGCGCCAGTGCTCTCAGGCGCTGTTGTTCCTGATCGCCCAAGCGGCCGGCAATCATCATCCGGATCCGATCGGGTGGCAGCATGGCAAGCGCTCGCATGAGATTGTCGATGCCCTTCTCCTCGGTGATCCGTCCGATGAAGCCGAACGTCACTTCCGTCGTGCAGACAGGCCGCGGGTAGGGTGAGCGCGGCGGCTCGGTCGAGGCGTTGCGGATGACGGTGCGGATCGGCGTCTCGGCAAACATGCCCATATCGGTGTGAATGGAAAGGACGCGCTCGCTGACGCCGACCACGGCATCGAGCCAATGCGTCGCCCGCTTGCGGTGGTACGTCAGGATCCCGCAGCTCGTACAGGTGCGTTCGCAAGAGTGGCCCTTGTCGAAGCGGGAGCAGCGTGGACACGTCAGATAGTAATCATGAAGCGTATGCAGGACCGGAACTCCGAGCTTGGCGGCGACCCGCCAGATCGCAGTAGTCAGGCCCGATAAATTATTGGAATGCAGAACGTCCGGCTTGAAGGAGCGAATGCGCTCCGCGATCATCGGGGCCTGGATCTGCCAATCGTCGATCGCATGCCAGATGCTTCGTTTCACGACGTTCTTTTGCTCCGTGAACGGCGCATACACGTTTTGCACCGGTGCGGAATAGACGTTGATACCGTTGCACAGTTCACGCCCCTGCTCGGGTGCGGATGCGGCGCGTACCACCTCGACCTCGTCGCCGCGCTGAGCCAGGCCCTCGGCAAACCTCCGGGCGAAGATCTCTGCTCCGCCGACGATCTTCGGTGCCTGCGGGGTCGGATAAAGTGTGGATGTCAAAAGGATCTTCATCGCGTCAACCTCAGTGTGCCGATCGGATTACCGTGCCGGCCGTATATCCAGTGCGGGAATGGCGTCATTATTGGCGGAGATCAGGACCGGCGTGCTCGAAACCGGCAGCCAGATCCCGGAGGCTGGCCTTGCGGTTGCATCGCAGGGCGCCGCGAAAGTCGCGCCTGGCAGATCGCCCTTGATCCGGACCTCGTAGCGTCGATCCGGATCTTCGGACCAGACCGCGACTTTGCCGCCGTTGGTCGAGGATGCTCCGATCGACATCACCCCATTGGCAAGGCTTCTTCGTTCGGCGGTTAGGGTGGAACGGACGAATGCCCAGGCGCCATGCGCTGCGCAAGCTACGGGTTTGGGCGAATTGTCGAAACCGTAGACGCCAAAATTGTCCTCTAGCTCGGCTGGATTCTGACCACTATTTTTGAGCTCATAGATCCACATCCCCTTGAGCCAGCGCGCCGCTGTCGAGGCCCACAGGATAAGCTGTGCCGTGTTATCGGCCTGGGCCTGCTCGCTGACACCGCATTTGTTCGCTGCCGTGGTCCAGCCAGTTTCGGTTACGTAAATGGGGAAGTCGGGATTGCCGCTCGCTTGGCCGACCAGCCGATGGAACGCCGTGAGCCGGTCGATAATCTCGGTCGAAGTGCGCTTCGCCGGCGCCATGCAGAAATTGTAAAGATGAATCGAGGCGCCATCGGCGTATTGAAGGATACCGGTTTGCAGCATCTTCTCCGTCCACGTCCAACCGGGATCGTCGCCGATCGCGCCGACGACGAAAGGCGCATTCGGCGCCGCCTGCTTGACCGCCGGGCGTGCTGCCTTGGCGAGGGCCAGGTAATTCTCCGCCGAGAATGAAGGGTCCTTCTTGGCTGCCAGATTCCACTCGTTCCAGAGTTCGAAGATCGGGCGCTGCGGCGCTACCGATCGCGCGGCCGCTGCCGCATAGTCCGCGAACCGCAGCCGGGCTTCGTCCGTCGTCGGGGGCGACGAGTTCGGCACGAGGTGATGACCGAATGCAAGGATGAGGAGCGGCCGGGCGACGCCGGACTGAACCTGCGCGTCGAGCCTGCCCAACCGCGGCGTGAAGCCCATCCGACGCCCCGGCAATTCGAAATCAGACCAGGGAAAATCGTCGCGGAAGGCGTTAAAGCCCAGTTGCTTGATCTGACTGACGTTCACGGAGGGCACGTAGCCTCGCGAACTGACCGGCCCTCCCAGTCCCTGATGGGTGCCGATACCCAACAGGAATCTGCTTTCAAGCGTCTGAGCCTGTTGAGCGCATGCCGGAACAGACAGAGAAACAGATGCGATGAGGCTCGCGATCCGGAGAAACCCGTTGCGACACAAGGTGCGGTGGCCTGCCATCGCCTAGATCATACTCGTCATCATTTCTCGCCTGCCGCGACTCACCTCAAAAAGGCTTCGACAGGTCCGATTGCAGTGCCACGCTCTGCTCGACCCCACTCTTGTTATCGCCGAGGAGTTCGACATAGACCTGATGCAATTGGCGGTGTGTCTTCTGGACGTCATAAAACTGCTTGAAGCGATCGTAGCCGCGTTGCCCCAGGACCTTGAGATCGAGATCGAGCATCCGTCGGAAGCCGTCGATGAGAGGTTGAACCGCGACAGGCTCGCAAAGCACGCCAGTGACGCCGTCAACGACGATTTCAGGGAGCGCTCCGCTGTGGAAGGCCAGGATGGGCTTGGCCGCGCGCATCGCTTCCAGAGCGACGAGGCCGAAGGCCTCCCATCGTGACGGGATGACGACGAGATCGGCCGCCTCCAGCTGAGCCTCGATTTGTTGACGATCCAGCCAGCCTAGCAGCGAGACGTTGGCGGGAACCGCAGCTCCGTCGAACTTGTTGACCACGGAGGCGCCGACAATGCGAACATCCAGGACATCTTCGAGGGATCGTGCGGCCTCGATCAGGAGATCGAAGCCCTTTTGTCGATCAAGGCGGCCGATGAAAAGGACCTTGGCCTTCTTTGAAGTCCAATCTGTCGCAACGCCGTGCGGCAGTGGGCGGCTCTTGGAGATGCCATTGTGCACCAGGGTCAGACGGTCAGTCGGAATTCCCGCCCGAACCGCTTCATTGAATTCATCGCCGGAAATGCAGATGATACGATCCGACGTGCGGGCCAGAAGAGTCTCTGCAGCTTTTGCCGCCAGATGGCTCAGGCGGCCGGTCTCTCGCGAGAATGCCCAGCCATGCGGGCAATAGACGACGCGAGGACCTTCAGAACGAGCGGCCAACGCGGGCCGTAGAACGAGTCCGGCAAACGACGAATGGAGATGCATGACGTCAGGCTTGAAGGCGTCGAGCGCCTGCATGCTCGCCCGCAGCATCTGAAATAGTCCGGCGATACTGCGGCCCGATCTGTCGAAGGTCGTGATCTGGCTGTCATCGATTCCAACGAGGTCGTGGCGATGATCCGATGGCACAACATAGTGCACGTTCTCCGCGCCGAAGCTCGCTTGCTGCTGCGGATGCAATTCGTTCAGGTAGCTCGCTATCCCACCCCGGATGGTTTCCGCGACATGCAGCACCTTCACCGCCTGCCTTGCGGAGGATTGAGTTGGGACAATCGACATGGCGCATCCTTAATTGAGCATCAATGGATGCGATCACAATCCATCCAATCCATAGCGAGATTTGGGCAGCGGTGTGGTGTTGTTGCGCCGCGATGCTGAAGCTCGCGTCCTTCGAAGGCGAACGTGCGCATGGAACTCGATGGATGCCGAGCCGCCGTCAGTCGCTATGCGCGCGACGCGAGAAAATCCAACAATGCTCGCGCCGAGTCTTGCCACGAGTATAATGCAAGACGATCTTGTTGCTTTCTGCGCTCCTGATCAGAGATTGCGCCAACTGCCAACCTTTCGAGCATAAGCTGTTGCAGCGATCGAGCGTCGTTGGCGCAAAAATAAGCAGCTGCTTCGCCGCACGTTTCCATAACCGCGTCAGCCGTTGAGGCTATGACCGGACAGCCGAAGATCATGGCTTCAAGTGGCGGTACACCAAAGCCCTCGTAAAGAGAGGGAAAGACGAACGCCAGAGCGTGTGCATACAGAGCTGCAATCTCCCCGTCCGCCAGGCGTCCCGCCAGAAGCAGGCCCGATTCGCCCCCGCCCAGATTGTCTTGAAATACCTTGCTGTTGTCTCCGCCAACAATGACGAGCGGAACGTCCTTTCGTTCGAGCAGCCGCGCGGCCTCGATTGCAACGGCGAGATTCTTGTTCTTGGTTCTGGAGCCGACAAAGAGAAAATATTTTCCCCGGTGAAGCCCTAGTCGGTCGAGAATACCGGGATCAGGCGTTGTGGACGCGAAATGCTCCGCGCTATTGGGGAATATCGGAATGTCTGTTTTCGAAAGGCCAAGCATTGCGGCCAGTTCATTGCGAGAAAAGGCCGATACGGTCGCGATCGTGGCCCGGCGTGCAAGCAGGCGGCCCATCGTGCGGTGGACGGCCAGATAGCGCCAATTGAAGAAATCGGGCCGGCGGAAGACCTGTGCGTCGTGGATGACGACGATATGATCACGATGAATCACAGGTCCGGCATTGGCTAGGCTGATCAGGCGACCTCCAGCGGCGGCGCGCGCGAGTTCAATCTGATCCCAGGCATGTCCGCTCAACCGTCCTATCCTGCGAACCTTGATGCGGGTGAGATTGATCGCTTCGCTCGTCTCGCTCGGCACGAGCAATTGCCACTCGGCTCCTCTGAGGGCAGCGGGCGATTGGTCGGACGCAAGCAGGGCATCGATCGCTTTGACCAGTTCGGCGGCATAACGCTGAACGCCGGTCAGCTTTTGCGAGAGAAAGCGGCCGTTGATGAAAAGCTTCAATTTTGTGCCGTTCGGGTTGTCGGTGCCACAAAGCGTGGGTCGCGATTTGTGCTTTCGAACCAAATGTGAGCGCGGAAAGAAGCAGCCCGAAGGCACGGAATTATGACGGCATCGGTCGCTTGATCGTGCTGATCGTTCTGCGCTTCCGGGGAACACTTGTTGAAAATCTTGCCGGGCAGCCGGGAGCCTTTTATGGACGCGTCTGATGTTGCGTCGGCAGGCAACGCGCGCCCTTCTGGTTAACTTGGAAAGGCTGACATACGAAGCGCCGGGCATTAAGCTTGCCGATGCGAGGGGCTGTTCTCCATTGCTGAACCCTTGCCTCTGCCGGTTCGGTCTGGCAATGCGGTATATGAGGACGAACAACGGAGTTTATTTTGGCCCCCGTGGTGGTTACCGGCGCTGCCGGCTTCATCGGCATGCATGTCTGTGAGCGCTTGCTTGCGCGCGGGGAACGAGTTGTCGGCATCGACGCAGTGACCCCTTACTATGATCCCGCGCTCAAGCGCGCTCGCCTCGAGACGCTCAAGCATGATGCTTTCACGTTCCACGAGATCGACCTTGCAGATTTCGCTGCGGTGACGCGTGTGTTCGACGAGGTCTCGCCCGACCGCGTGGTGCACCTTGCGGCGCAGCCCGGCGTGCGCGCGTCGATCGACGATCCCATCACCAGCATCCGCGCCAATTGTGATGGCTTCGTCACCGTGCTCGAAGCCGGCCGGCGCCACGGTCTGGCGCATCTGGTCTACGCCTCGTCGAGCTCCGTGTATGGCGCCAATCGCACCTTGCCGTATTCGACCGAGCATTCGGTCAATCATCCGGTCAGCCTCTATGCCGCGAGCAAGAAGGCCAACGAGCTGATGGCGCACACGTTCGCACATGTTCACAAGCTGCCGGTGACCGGTCTTCGCTTCTTCACTGTCTATGGTCCATGGGGCCGGCCCGACATGGCCGCCTGGCTCTTCACGCGCGCGATCTTTGCGGGTGAGCCGATCAAGCTCTTCAATCATGGAAATATGTGGCGCGATTTCACCTATGTCGACGACATCGTCGAGGGCGTGATCCGCACCCTCGACCGGCCCGCGACGCCGAATCCCGCGTGGAACGCCGAGCAGCCGGAAAATTCGTCGAGCGATGCGCCGTATCGGGTCTACAACATCGGCAACAACCGCTCGGTCAATTTGATCGAGTTCGTCGAGACACTAGAGAAGATCATCGGCAAGCCCGCGATCCGCACGCTTTTGCCGATGCAGGCTGGCGACGTCCTCGAGACGCGCGCCGACATTTCGCCCCTGCAACGGGACGTCGGCTTTACGCCCTCGACTCCGCTGGCGGATGGCTTGGGCCGCTTTGTCGAATGGTATCGAAATTATCACCGCGTATAAACCCCTCTCTCGAGTAGCTCACACGTGTCCCAAAAAATTATCCCCCTGATCATGTGCGGCGGTGCCGGAACGCGGCTGTGGCCGGCTTCGCGCGAGGTGCGCCCCAAGCAGTTCCTGCCGTTGTTCGGCACGCGCTCGACCTTCCAGGACACGCTGTTGCGCGTCTCGGAGGCCTCGCTGTTCGATCGTCCGATCGTCATCACCAATGCCTCCTATCGCTTCATGGTGCTGGAGCAGCTCGCCGAAATCGGCATCGAGGCCGACGTGATCCTGGAGCCGATGCGGCGGGATTCCGGCCCGGCGATCGCAGCCGGCGCGGTGTTCGCGCAGAACCGCTCGAGTGAGGCAATCGTGCTCGCGCTCGCCGCCGACCACGTGGTGCAGGACAACGCCGCCTTCGTCGCGGCGTGCCGCCAGGGCCTCACCGCCGCGAGCGCCGGGCGCATCGTGACGTTCGGCGTCAAGCCGGAACGGCCGGCGACCGAATACGGCTATATCAGCCCGGGCGAGGTCATCTCCGGCGAGGTGCACGCGGTCGCGCGCTTCGTCGAGAAGCCGGATGCGGTGAAGGCGGCCGACTACGTCAATTCCGGCTATCTCTGGAACAGCGGCAACTTCATGTTCCCCGCCACTGTGTTGCTTGACGAATACCGCAAGGTCGACGCGGCGAGCGTCGAGGCGATTTCCAATGCCGTGAGCAATGCCGGCCGCGATCTCGGCTTCGTGACGCTGGAGCCCGAGGCGTTCGGCGCGGCCAAGGCGATCTCGATCGACTATGCGGTGATGGAGAAGACCGCGCGCGCCGCGGTGGTGCCGGTGTCGTGCGGCTGGTCCGACGTCGGCTCCTGGCACGCGGTGTGGGAATTGTCGGACAAGGATGCGCAAGGCAATGCCGCACACGGCACCGCCGTGTTCGAAGATAGCCGCAACTGCAACGTCACCACCGATGCCGCGCTGGTCGCACTCGAAGGCGTCGACGATCTCATCGTGGTGGCGACTGCGGACGCGGTTCTCGTCTCGCGCCAGAAGGATGCCAACGGGCTGAAGCGGCTGGTCACGAAACTCAAGGCGGTCGCACCGAAGGTCACCGAGGAGCACCTCAGGGTGCATCGGCCTTGGGGCAGCTACCAATCGGTCGACAATGGCGAGCGCCATCAGGTCAAGCGCATCGTGGTGAAGCCCGGCGGGCGGCTGTCGCTGCAAAAGCACCATCATCGCGCCGAGCACTGGATCGTGGTCCGCGGCACCGCCCGCGTCACCGTCAACGAGACCGTCAAGAGCGTGCATGAGAACGAGTCCATCTACATCCCGATGGGCGCGGTGCACCGGATGGAGAACCCCGGTAAAATCATGCTGGAGCTGATCGAGGTCCAGACTGGAAGCTATCTCGGGGAAGACGACATCATCCGGATTGAAGACGACTATCAGCGCTCTTGAGCAGAGTGTCGCTCCAACATTCCGCGAACATTTGGAAACTGTCCTGTGAACTGCCATGATCGGAACAGGATGTTATGACCGACGACACGCACACGATCCGCTGCGGCGGGCTCACCGCGACCATCAAGGCGCAAGGCGCGGAGATGTGTTCGCTGGCGAGCGATGCCGGCGTCGAGTTCGTCTGGCAGGCGGAGCCGGCCTGGCCGCGCCATGCGCCGCTGCTGTTTCCGATCGTCGGGCGCCTCGCCAATGACGAATTGCGGCACCGGGGCAGGAGCTACCGGATGACCCAGCACGGCTTCGCGCGCGACAGCCGCTTTGCGTGGGCGGAACGTGGCGAAAGTCGCTGTGTGCTGGTGCTCGAAGACAGCGATACGACGCGCGCGCTCTACCCCTTCGCGTTCCGCCTGACGGCAACCTATGCGCTCGACGAATCCGGTCTCGATCTTTCACTCGTGATCGCGAACACCGGCAAGGAGATGTTGCCGGCCTCGCTCGGCGGCCATCCCGCTTTCAATTGGCCGCTCCAACCGGGACTGGCGAAAGAGAGCTACGCGCTGAGCTTCGCGCACGCAGAGCCATCTCCCGTCCGCCGTCTCGACGGCGGCTTGCTGCGTCCGGCAATAGAGCCGAGCCCGATCAAAGGCTCCGTGTTGCCCTTGTCCGAAACCCTGTTCGTCGACGACGCACTCATCTTCGATCGGATCGCGAGCAATTCGGTCCGCTACGCCGCGGAGCAGGGCGCGTCCACCGGGCCGTGGTTGGAAATGTCATGGCGCGGCTTTCGCGAGCTTGGCGTCTGGTCGAAACCGTCGGGCGCTCCGTTCCTCTGCATCGAGCCCTGGCGCGGCTATGCCAGTCCCGCCGGCTTCGACGGCGAATTCACTGACAAGCCGGGCTTGATGCACATCGCGCCCGGAACGGAAGAGCAGTTGTCATTCCGGGTTGAGGTTGGATCGTCCTGAGGCCGGACGGCCTTCGCGCATCTCGAGTTCTCAGACCTCGATCCGCGTGAGGTCCTCGCCGAGCACGACAGGGCCCGCGTAGTCCCGTCTGGCGTCCGCAAGCAGCGCGTTCAGCATGGAATCGTCGGTGCGAGGCCGGTGATGTGTCAGCGCGAGCTTCTTGACGCCGGCCTTGGCCGCGACCTTGCCGACTGTATCGCCGCAGGCGATCGTGAATTTCGCAAGCCGGCGCAGGTGCTCGTTGTTGATCTCCGGCGTGGCGAGAAAGCAGCACTGGACCAGCAGGTCGGCCCCCTCAGCCAGTCGCTCGAGACCGGGGCAGGGCACCGTGTCGCCCGAAATTGCTATGACCTTGCCCTCGGCCTCGAAGCGATAGCCGAGACACATCCAGCGTGCGAGGAAGGCCGGCGACATGTCGAGGCCGTCGCCATGCGAGACGAGTTCGGCGCTGATCTTCCAGCGCCCGGTGTCGAGAACGGGGCCGGGTATAATGTCCGTCGCGACGACCGGTTTCCAGCCGCCGAAGCTCGGCTCGCCCTGATCGCGCCAGGCGATGTCCTTGTCGTAGACCTGCGTGACCAGCGTATCGACGAGCCGTTCGGTATCCGGTGGTCCATAGATGCGCAGGTCGCCCTTGCGCCCGTGCAACCATGAATTGAGCATCACATCGTAGAGGTCGCCGATGTGGTCGAAATGGTGATGGGTGAGAAAGACCGTGTTGATGGAGCCGAGCGGCACGCCGGCCTTGCTGAGCTGCACCATGACGCCGCGGCCTGCGTCGATCAGGATATTTTCCTCGCCGAGCCTGATCAGCGTGGTCGTCGCCATGCGGCGCGGGTCCGGGCGCGGGCCGCCGGTGCCGAGCAGGATGACTTCCATGGCGCCACCTCTTGGGGCAGACTTTTCGGGACGCCACAGTAGATTTGAAGCGTTTGGCGAGACAAGCGGCGGCGGAAGGGGCTTCAGCCCTGCACGACTGCCGCTTGTGCGGGGCTCCCGAACATGATGCGCGGGACGAGAAGTGTGGGCCAATTCATACTTAATACGGCTAGATCGTGACCAATGTTGTTTGGGCGCGATAACGCGCCTAGTATTGCAGCAGGCAATTCGAGGGGGCTCGAACAGTCGTGAATGTACGTTCACAGGACGGCGCGCTCGGCGACCTGAGCTTCCAGGTCGGCCCGCAAGCACACAGGACATCCAACATCGTGGCTGATTCCGCAGTTCAGGAATTGCGTGTCGCCGGCCGCGAGCGGCTGATCGTCGTCGAGGACGATCCGGTGACGCGGACGATGCTGGTCGGTTATTTCAGCGAGAACAATTTCGACGTGGTCGGCGCCGGCTCCTGCGCGGAATGCCGCCAGGCGCTGCGCACGCGGACCGATCTCGTCTTCCTCGACGTGCAGCTGCCGGATGGCGACGGCTTCGATCTCGCCAAGGAGATCCAGGCGACCAGCAACGCGGGCATCATCTTCGTGACGCGCCGCGACACCGACGTCGATCGCATCCTCGGCCTCGAGGTCGCGGGCGACCACTACGTCACCAAGCCGATCGATCTGCGCGACCTGCTCGCGCGCGCGCGAAGCGTGCTGCGGCGGCGCTCGATCGACCGCAAGGCGGCGCGCAACCACAATTCGATCGCCTTCGGCGACTGGATCATCGACCTGACGCGGCGCGAGCTGCTCGGCAGCGACGGCAAGCCGGTGGCACTGACGCGCGCCGAATTCGACCTGCTCGCGGCGCTCGTTGGCGCCGACGGCAGGCCGCTCAGCCGCGACTATCTGATCGAGGTCGTCAGCAATCGCCAGGCCGAGGTCGACATCCGCACCGTCGATGCCTTGGTGGCGAGGCTGCGCCGCAAGCTCGTCGGCAGCGGCACGCCCGTCGTCACCACGGTCACCGGCGTCGGCTACAAGCTCGCGCTGAGCGAGCGGCTCTAGACGCAGGCCCAGCACGAAATCGTGTCGGCTGCGCCATCGGGTTCAGCCACTGAACCCGACCAGGAACCGAATCGCGAGAAAGGCCGACAATGCCACGGCGCCGGTCGCGACGATTGCAAACAAAACTCTCAAACTATTGTGCATGATCTCTATTCAGGTTCGGTTTCAAAGTTCGGTTTCAAAAATGTCGTTCGTCCAATCGCTGCTCGTCTCAAGGCAGCCAACTCTAATTTTATTGGCGTGATGCGACCCGCTTCCACTTGGCCTCGACGCGAGCCTTGATCAGGCGGACCCGGGCTTCCTGTGCTGCCCAATATGCCCTGCTCGCGACCGCCGTGCCTTGACGGTAACGCGCGTAAACGTCCTTCGGCTGTGCCGGTCTCTTTTGATTGTGCGCTGACTTCTGATTGTGCGCTGACTTCGAGACGGCGGGCGCCGGAGTTGGCGCCGGTGCTACGTCTTGGACGGCGGCGGCCTGGTTTCCCACATTCGTCGAGTTCATGGAGACAAGACGATTGCGGGCGCGATGACAATAGACCTGGGAGCGCGGAGTCATGGACTCCTCGTCATGACCGGCTCGATATTTCATCAGGGCTCGGCAAAGGTCCCCGCCTGCCAGGCGCCATGCGCGACTCAGATAGAGAACGCCGTAGTGGATGTTGATGTCGGGCTCTGCGAGCTCTGTGTTATGTCCCCGAAATCCGAGCATCGCTGCCGTTTCGGGTCGAACCTGCATGAGGCCGATCTCGCCGACGGCGCCGATGGTGGCCGGATTGTATCCGCTTTCAACGAAGACGACGGCCTCGGCTATGTCGGCGGGCAGATCGGTCTTGGCCGTTTCTCTTTCGATGATTTTTCGAATCGCCGCCCGCGAGGCCGGCGTCTCTCCAGCGCCGAGATCTGCATCGTGACCGCCAGCCGCCAACGCCGGTTCCGCGGCGTTCAGAGCGCTGCCCTGAGCGTGTACGGAGTTGGATGCCAACCAAAGCACGGCAATCGCAACGTGTGTCCACGTCGCGCGGGCATTGATGTGTGTTCGATCCCGCAGCATGGACCACGTATTATATCTTTCGAGTTAACAACCGATTTTCTGGCGGTCCGTCGTGCGGCCCGGTTCGGACCGCGCGAGCGGCCAGCGGCGCAGCGAGGCTATCGCGACCGCGAGCTCTGGTCGGTTGATGTGCCTTGCGCCGCCCCAGCCAATTTGTCGTCGACCGCATAGAGCGTGCAGGTGGGCGACCATTTTGTGCAGGCGCCAAGTGAATCGCGCTGGGCGTCGTCGACCGTTGCCCGCCCCGAACGCCAGCCGTAACCGCCGTTCGGCGACACCGCAAAAGCCTTGTGCGGCATCGTGCTGGCGAGATAGCGCGCAAACTCGGCGCGCGCCGCCTCGCTGAGCTGGCCCGGCGGCGGCAGCGGATCAGGCGGGCTCAGAGCATCGTGGCCGAGACCTCGCTCGCGCAGGAAAGCGTCGAGATACGGCGTCCATTGCGGACGGCTCACCACCGAATAGAGATAGTGGCCATCGTCGCCGTAAGGCGGCGCCGCGATGAAATTCGCGTTGCCGCCACTGGCGCGAAATCCGTCATGGAGGCGGCGCGCGAGGTCGGGACCGAAGTACGAATCGTTGGCGGCGTAGACCCACAGCATCGGCGCGCGAGAGGTTTTGCCGAACGTGGCGAAGGCCTGCACCAGCCCGTTGGGATTGCAGACGTCGTCGTCGTCGCGCGAGCCGCGCCCGCCGGCAAAGTTGATCGCGGCGGCGAGACCCGCTGGCGCCTGCGCGGTCAAGGCGACGGTGGCGAACCCGCCGGCGGAATGGCCGACCGCGATCATGCCTGATGTGCTGACGTCGGCCCTGCGCGTCATCGCCTCGATCGCCGCGCGCAAATCCGCCACGGCGACCGCCGCGGCCGGCAGATAAGCGGCATTGGCGCAGCCGCCGACGCTATCGACGCGCCCACCGGGCGAGGTGCCGTAGCCGCGCCGCATCACGATCAGCGCGGCAAAGCCGCGCCGGGCATATTCGAGAGCGATGCCGTAATATTTGTGCGCGGACATTGTAGCGCGATCGTCGAAGCTGCGCGGCGAGCCGTGGCTGAGCAGCGCCAGCGGATAGCGCCTGGTCCCGGCCGGCCGGACCAGGAACGCCTCCAACCCCTGCGGTCCGGCCTCGGCCATCGGGATACGCAAATCCTCGGTGTAGAACTCCGCGGCCGTCGCATCGGGCACGATGCCAGCCGTCGCAAGCCAGGCCATCAGAACAACCAGAAGCCTCTGAAACAGCGTCATGCCCCGACTCGAAAAGCCCCGATCGGAAGACCATAGCATGATCTCAGGAACGGCCGCCCCATCGCGGGTGTTGTGCTCTTGGCGCGGGCTTGGCCGATGCTATGGTATCGCGCAATTCTACGACAGGACGAGGTATATCCAGTGGCTGATGTTCATCCCGCGGCGGGCAAGCAGGCCTCGCCGGACGCGCTGACCAACGTTCCGCGGCTGGTGACGGCCTATTTCGCCGGCAAGCCCGATGTCGCGGATCCCGCGCAGCGGGTGGCGTTCGGCACCTCCGGCCATCGCGGCACCTCGTTCAAGACCAGCTTCAACGAGGGCCATATCCTGGCGACGACACAGGCAATCTGTGATTATCGACGTGAAAAGGGGCTGACCGGCCCGCTCTTTATCGGCATCGACACCCATGCGCTGGCCGAGCCTGCGCTGGTCAGCGCCATCGAGGTGTTCGCGGCCAACGGCGTCGACATCATGATCGACAAGGACGGCGGCTACACGCCGACGCCGGTGATCTCGCATGCGATCCTGACCTACAACAAGGGCCGCACCTCGGGCCTTGCCGACGGCGTCGTCGTCACGCCCTCGCACAATCCGCCCGAGGACGGCGGCTACAAATACAATCCGCCGCATGGCGGACCGGCCGACACCGACGCGACCTCCGTGATCGAGAAGCGAGCCAATGCCTATCTCGCCGACGGCTTGAAGGGCGTGAAGCGCATCGACTACGCCAGGGCACGCAAAGCTGCGAACGTCCACGCCTATGACTTCATCACGCCCTATGTCGCCGATCTCGGCAACGTCATCGATCTCGACCTGGTCAAATCCGCCGGCGTCAATATCGGCATCGATCCGCTCGGCGGCGCCGCCGTGCATTATTGGCATCCGATCATCGAGCGCTACGGCCTGAAGGCGACCGTGGTGAACAAGGCGATCGACCCGACCTTCCGCTTCATGACGGTGGATTGGGACGGCAAGATCCGCATGGACTGCTCATCGCCTTATGCGATGGCGAGCCTGATTGCGATGCGCGACCGCTTCGACGTCGCCTTCGCCAATGACACCGACGCGGACCGCCACGGCATCGTGACGCGCACCGGCGGCCTGATGAATCCGAACCATTATCTCGCGACCGCGATTTCCTATCTGTTCGCGCACCGCCCGAACTGGGGCAAGGACGCCGCGATCGGCAAGACCGTGGTGTCGAGCTCGATCATCGACCGCGTCGCGAAAAAACTCGGCCGCAAGCTGGTCGAGACCCCTGTGGGCTTCAAATGGTTCGTCGATGGCCTCCTCACGGGCGGCTTCGGCTTCGGGGGCGAGGAGAGTGCAGGCGCCTCGTTCCTGCGCCGCGACGGCACGGTGTGGACCACCGACAAGGACGGCATCATCCTCGGCCTGCTGGCGGCCGAGATCATGGCCAAGACCGGCCGCGATCCGAGCCAGCTCTTCAACGATCTCACCGCCGAGTTCGGCATGCCCCATTACGCGCGCATCGACGTCGCCGCGACCACGCCGCAGAAGAACATCCTGAAATCCGTCACACCGGAGCAGCTCGGCCTGAAGGATCTCGCCGGCGATCCCGTCCGCGCCACCCTGAGCAAGGCGCCCGGCAACGGCCAGCCGTTCGGCGGCATCAAGGTCGAAACCGATTTCGGCTGGTTCGCCGCCAGGCCGTCAGGAACGGAGGATGTCTACAAGATCTATGCGGAAAGCTTCCGCAGCCCCGAGCACCTGAAGGCGATTCAACAGGAGGCTCAGGCAGGGTTGGCGAAGGTGTTCGGGGCGTAGTCAAAGCGCCGCTCCCGCGACCCGTCCAGACTCGCCGTATCAACAGGTGACATCACCCGCGAAAGCGGGTGATCCAGTACGCCGTGGCGCCAGTTGAGTGAACCAACGACCGCCGCGGAGTACTGGATCCCCCGCTTTCGCGGGGAATGACAGCGGACGGGTTTGTATACACGATTTTAGATAAAGGTACTATAGTACGAAATTTTGGCGCTTGAATGATTCTCTTCCTCCACTATTGTATACATAACGTATTCATAAGCCTTGGGAGTGAGACCGGTGACAAAACCCTTCCCGATGAACGCCTGGTATGCCGCCGCTTGGGACGCCGACGTGAAGCCCGCGCTGCTGCCGCGGACGATCTGCGGCAAGCACGTTGTGATGTACCGCAAGGCCGACGGCTCGGTGGCCGCGCTCGAGGATGCCTGCTGGCATCGCCTGGTGCCGCTGTCCAAGGGACGGCTCGAAGGCGACACCGTCGTCTGCGGCTATCACGGCCTGAAGTACAATGCGCAAGGGCGCTGCACCTTCATGCCCTCGCAGGAGACCATCAACCCGTCGGCCTGCGTGCGTGCCTATCCGGTGGTCGAGCGTCATCGCTACATCTGGCTCTGGATGGGCGATCCCGCGCTGGCCGATCCTGGGCTGGTACCCGACCTGCACTGGAATCACGACCCGGCCTGGGCCGGCGACGGCAAGACCATCCACGTCAATTGCGACTATCGCCTCGTGCTCGACAATCTCATGGACCTCACGCACGAGACGTTCGTGCACGGCTCGTCCATCGGCAACGAGGCGGTTGCAGAGGCGCCGTTCGACGTCACCCATGGCGAGAAGACGGTGACGGTGACGCGCTGGATGCGCGGCATCGAGGCGCCGCCGTTCTGGGCGAAACAACTCGGCAAATCTGGCCTCGTCGACCGCTGGCAGATCATCCGCTTCGAGGCGCCGTGCACGATTGCCATCGACGTGGGTGTGGCGCCATCAGGCACCGGCGCGCCCGAAGGTGATCGCTCGCAGGGCGTCAACGGCTTCGTGCTCAACACCATCACGCCGGAGACCGAGAAGACCTGCCACTATTTCTGGGCCTTCGTGCGCAACTATCAACTCGGGGAGCAGCGCATCACCACCGAGATCCGCGAGGGCGTCTCCGGCATCTTCCACGAGGACGAACTGATCCTCGAAGCGCAGCAGCGCGCGATGGACGAGAACCCTGATCGCATCTTCTACAATCTCAACATCGACGCCGGCGCCATGTGGACGCGCAAGCTGATCGACAAGATGGTGGCAAAGGAAAACCCGCCCCAGCATCTCCAGGCCGCGGAGTAAGCCGACATGGCCGAGCGTGAGGTCGACCGCTCCGTCTCGCAGACGGTGAAGGCGCAGCTCGCGCTGCGCGACCAGCTCCTCTCGGGCTCGTTGCGCCCCGGCGAGCGCATCTCCGAGCTCCAGGCGGTGGAGACGACCGGCGCCTCGCGCACCCCGGTGCGCATGGCGCTGGTGCGGCTGGAGGAGGAGGGCCTCTTGGAGGCGATCCCCTCTGGCGGCTTCATGGTGAAGGCGTTCTCCGAGCGCGACATCTCCGATTCCATCGAGCTGCGCGGCACGCTGGAAGGGCTCGCCGCGCGCTTTGCCGCCGAGCGCGGCGTTTCCGCGCGCGAGCTCGAGCCGCTCAGGGAGTGCCTTGCCGCGATCGACGAGTTGTTGCGCCAGGTCCCGATCTCGGTCGATGCGTTCTCGTCCTATGTCACGCTGAACGCGCGCTTCCACGCCCTGCTCACCGAACTGTCGCGCAGCCCGCCGCTGATCCGGCAGATCGACCGCGCCTCGTCGCTGCCGTTTGCGTCCCCGAGCGGTTTCGTGATGGCGCAGTCGGCGCTGCCCGAGGCACAGCAAATCCTGATCATCGGGCAGGAGCACCACCGCGTCGTGATCGACGCCATCGAGAACCGCGAAGGCGCCCGCGCCGAGGCGGTCATGCGCGAGCACGCGCGGCTTGCGGTGCGCAATCTGCGGCTCGCGCTACGCAACCGGACCCATCTCGACCTGCTGCCGGCGCTTGCGCTGATCAAGTCCGCAACCGATTGAGGGAAGTGCCATGCGCTTCATCGAAACCTGGAGTCCGGCCACGCTCGTTTCGACGCGCGATCTCGCGCCCGGCATCCGCGAATTCCTGATCCGGCCGGACCAGTTCGACGGCGCCGCCTATCCGGTCGGCAGCCACATCAATATCAGCGTCACCATCGACGGGCAGCCCGAGACGCGGTCCTATTCGCTGGTCGGGGAAGCCTCGTCGCGGGGTTTAAGGATCGCGGTGCGCCGCGCCGAGGATTCACGTGGCGGCTCGCGCTATATGTGGTCCTTGCAGCCGGGCGCGCGGCTCGACATCACGACGCCCGCCTCGCTGCTCGCGGTTGATTGGGCGCGCCAAAACTACTGCCTGATCGCCGGCGGCATCGGCATCACGCCGATTCTCGGTGCGGCGCAGGCGCTGGCCAAGCGCGGCGCCGATGTCACACTGCATTACGCTGTCCGCTCGCGCACTGAGGCCGCCTATCTCGACGATCTCGCCGCAACGCTGGGTGATCGCCTGGTCGTTCACGCCAGCGATGAGGGCAAGCGGCTCGATCTCGACGCCCTGTTCGCCTCGGTGCCCAAGGATGCGCTGGCGCTGTTCTGCGGCCCGATGCGGATGCTGGATGCCGCGCGCCACGCCTGGATCGGCGCCGGCCATCCGCTTCCCGATCTCCGCTACGAGACATTCGGCTCCAGCGGCACGCTGCCGACCGAGACGTTTCGCGTGCGCCTGAAGGGCTCAGGTGTCGAGCTGGAGATCCCGCGCGAGCGCTCGATGCTGGACGTGCTGAATGCCAGCGGCCACGAGGTGATGTACGATTGCAAGCGCGGCGAATGCGGCCTGTGCGCCATCGACGTGGTCGCCATCGACGGCGAGATCGACCATCGCGACGTCTTCTTCAGCGACCATCAGAAGCAAAGCAACCAGAAGATCTGCGCCTGCGTCTCGCGCGCACGGGGCACCATCACGGTGGACACGCTGCTGCGGGCGGATCCGGTCTGAGGCAGCTGCCCGGCCTTCATGGTTCGAGACGCGCCGTAAGGCGGCGCTCCTCACCATGAGGGTCTAAAGTCTCGCCGCGAAGAAGGACCTCATCCTGAGGAGCTCGCCAAAGGCGAGCGTCTCGAAGGATGCGCCGCAGAGGGTCTACGCCGCGTATGTCGCCCGCAACTTCTTCGTTTCGAGCAGGGCCAGGACGCCATCCGCCGACACCGGCCGGCTGATGAGATAACCCTGAACTTCGTCGCAACCGATCTGGCGTAGATATTCGAGCTGGTCGGCGGTCTCAACGCCTTCCGCGACCACGCCGATGCGCAGGTCGCGCGCGAGCCCAATCACCGATTTCACGATCGCGGCGCAGTCCGGCTGCACCAGCATGTCGCGGATGAAGGATTGGTCGATCTTGATGCGGCTGAACGGCAGCTTGCGCAGGTAAGTCAGCGAGGAGAAGCCGGTGCCGAAATCGTCGAGTGCCACGGTGACGCCGAGCTCCAGCAGCGCATTCAGGACGGACGCGGCCGAGCCGTATTTCGACAGCAGCATCGATTCCGTGATTTCGATCTCGAGCCGGTGCGGCGCGACCTTTGCGTCCGCAAGCGCCTGCACGATGATCTGGAGGAGGCCGTTGTTGTGAAACTGCGCGGCCGAGAAATTCACGGCGACCCTGATCTCTTTGGGCCACTCGGCAACCGTCGCGCAGGCGCGGCGGACGACCCATTCGCCGATCTCGTGGATCAAGCCGGTTTCCTCGGCGATGGGAATGAACTCGCTCGGCGGCACCAGCCCGCGCTGGGGATGCTGCCAGCGCAGCAGCGCTTCGAAGCCGGTGATGCGGTTGCCGCCGAGGTCGAGGAATGGCTGGAACACCAGGAACAGCTCGTCCCTGGCGATGGCGCCTTCCAGATCGGATTGCAGCGCCTTGCGGTCGCGGGACGAGCGGTCGTCCGCTTCCTCGAAGAAGCAGACCGTGCCCGGCCCGGCCTTCTTGGCGCGGTAGAGCGCGGCGTCGGCGTTCTTCATGACATCGAGCGGCGTATTGCCGTCACGCGGCGCCAGCACGATGCCGACGCTGGTCGCGCCGACGATCTGGCGGCCCTCGATCCGGAACGGTTCGTCGAAGGCCGCGACGAAGCGCTCGGCGATCTCGAGCGCATCCTCCGGCCGCACCAGATTGGCCATCACCAGCGCGAACTCGTCGCCGCCGATGCGTGCGACATGCTCGGCCGCGCGGGTGCAGCGTTGCAGGCGACTCGCGATCTGGACCAGAAACTCGTCGCCGGCGGGATGGCCGAACTTGTCGTTGACCTCCTTGAAACGATCGAGATCGAGCAGAAGCACCGCGAATTCCTCGCCGGAGAGGCTGAGCCGTTTCAAGGCGCCATCGAGCGTTTCGCTGAAGGCGACGCGATTGGGCAGATGGGTCAGCGGGTCCTGCCGCACCGAACGCTCGGCCTCGATCTGCCGCATCACGCGCCGTGCGAACGCGAATGAATTGACGAACACGCCGCGCAACAACACGCTTCCGTAGACCACGACGAGAAAGGCGATCAGCAGGAAGGCGAGGTCGCCATTCCTGCCGAGGCAGATCGCGATGCCCAGGAAAATGGGCGCCGTGAATGCGATGGCCGCGATCGGGATCGTGGCGAATGCAAGCGCGCCGCCGGCCAGCATTCCCGAGCAGAGACAGGTGATGACGAGCTGCCCGCCGGTCGAGGCGCCTGCAAAGAACGCGACCGGGACGATGCCCCAGGCGGCGCCGAGAAGAGCGGCATTGCGCACCAGCCGGTGCATGGCGCGGCGCGAGACGAATTGCGGCTTGGTGATGCGGCGCGCGGCGTGGGATTGCAGACCGAACGCGATCGCGGCGCCGGCCACTGTGAGGGCCCAGATCAGCGCGAACATCCGGTCGGGCGACTGCCACAGCGCGATCGCCAGCACGATGGCGTTGCAGGCATTGGCGAGCATGATGCCGACCGAATAGCCGAGCACCAGCGACATCTGTTCGGCGCGGATATGGCCGGTGACGGCTTCGTCGGTTGCGGGACCGCCAAAGGCCGACAGATCGCCGGCAAACAGCCGCGCGAAATAGCTGGTCGTTTGAGTCCGCATTCCAGAGCCTAGCAGCACGAGCCGCTTGTCCGGCCCGGTCCGGAGAATTCGCTGCAAACCTTTGACGAACTATGAATTATCCGAGCTTGTGACGATTGCTGTGACCACTTCTGCGTGTTCGTGACGTCGTATCGATAACAAATCGATACAAATGCCTGGCGCTGGCGTTACCGCGGTCGCGGACTTGGGGTGAAGCTCCTGGACCGGAATGAACGGATGATAATCGCCTGTTTGGCGTCACAGCTTGTTTCTGTTCTTGCTCGCTCCCCTCAATTTCGGAGTGTCCGGCGTCGATTTCGCCCAATCGGCCATTTGAAGGCAGGTAAGCAGGTCAACATAGCTGTCACTGCCGCCAGCCGTTGCTTCGCCTTCGCATCGGTCTCGAAGGCTGCCGGAATTCGTGAGCCATTCGGAATGAAGCTGTTGCAGGGCAGAATTTTCGTCGCGCATACAGTCGTCGTAGGACTGCGGCAAATCCAGCGCCATCGCCTTGTCAGTGGCTACGGTTGCCTTGCAGGTCGCTTCGACATTGAGTTGGGGCACGCGTTCGCTGACTGGAATCGCTGTTTGGCCGCCCATCATCGCGAAGGCTAGAAATAGAATCTTCATGCAGAACTCCCCCTGGCGAGATCTTACTGAAGTCGATTTATCAGACGACGGGCGAGCTTGTGTCCTATTGATCTGAATCAAGAGGACGAAGGAGCTTGTCTCTCCGACGAGAGCGCCACGGACACGGGCGCAATATGGAAGCTGGTATCCTTCAACCGCGCGGCGGACCGGAAGAGATTCTTGCGCTCCGGTTCTTCCTCACACCACCCGGCACTCCGAACAGCCAGGCCGCAGCTTCTATTCCAAGAATGTGAGCCAAGTCGCAGTGCGGCAAATGTTGCACGTTCTCTGGCGCGCCTACGCCGGCCCGCGCACGCTTGACACAGATCAAGACGAACTGACCGACTTTGCGAGATCAAGAGATTTTGGGGTTTAAGCCAACGGAGTTTATTTCCATGGACATCACCCGTCGCAATGTAACGATTGGAGGTATGAGCCTGCTCGCCAGCGCCTCCACGGCCACGTCAACTCGTGCCGAGCATGGTGAATTCTTCGGCATCGGCGACGGACTTGAGGAGTTCGCACTCGCCACAGACGCTTATATCTTCGGCTACCCCTTGGTGACGATGGAGATGACGCGGAGAATCATCACCAACGTCGCGACGCCGGTCGGGACGCGGGCGCCGATGGGCCAGATCATCAAGCTGCGCAAATATCCTGACGCGTCCTTCCGCGACGTGACGGCGCCGAATGCGGACACGCTTTACACGACTGCGTTTTTCGATGTGGGCAAGGAGCCGTGGGTGCTCAGCATCCCCGACATGAAAGACCGTTACGCGCTGTTTCCGATGCTGGACGGCTGGACCACAGTGTTCCAGGTTCCGGGCAAGCGGACCACCGGCACCGGCGCGCAAACCTGCGCGATCACAGGCCCTGGTTGGAAAGGCGAATTGCCGGCCGGCGTCACGGAGTACAAATCGCCTACAAGCATCGTTTGGCTGCTTGGCCGTATCTATTGCACCGGAACGCCGGAGGATTACGCGGAGGTCCACAAACTCCAGGACGAATTCAAGCTGGCGCCGCTGAGCGCCTACGGAAAACCGTACACGCCGCCGGCGGGCACGGTTGATCAATCGCTCGACATGAAGACGGCGGTGCGCGAGCAGGTCAACCGCATGGGCGCGGTGGCCTATTTCACACTGCTCTGCGAACTGATGAAGAGCAATCCGCCTACGACCGCGGATGCACCGCAAATCGCCAAATTCGCCCGGATTGGCATCGTACCGGGCCAGGACTTCGACGCGAGCAAGCTCAAGGCGGATTTCGTCAAGCGCGTGCCCGAGGTCGGCTTTGATCGGATCATGCTCCAGTTCAAGGTCAACAAGGACGTCAAGGACGAGAATGGCTGGGCCTTCACGACCAAAACCGGCATCTACGGTACCGACTACCTGATGCGGGCGCTCGTCACCGCCATTGGACTCGGCGCCAACCGGCCGCAGGATGCCGTCTATCCGACTTCGCAGAAAGACGCGGACGACCGGAAATACAGCGGCGCGCATAAATACGTCATGCACTTTGCCAAGGGCCAGCTTCCGCCGGCGCTCGGCTTCTGGTCGGTGACGATGTACAACGGCGAGTATTTCTTCGTGGCCAATCCGATCGACCGCTATTCGATCAGCGCGCGACAAAATCTGAAATCCAATCCGGACGGCTCGACCGATCTCTACATTCAGAATGAATCCCCGGACAAGGACAAGGAGTCCAACTGGCTCCCGGCGCCCTCCGGCGACTTCGTTCTGATGATGCGGCTGTACTGGCCGAGCGAAAAGGCTCCCTCCATCATCGATGACTCCTGGAAACTTCCGCCGGCGAGGAAGGTGAGCTGAGGCACTAGCGCAAATAGGTCGAATTGTTCGCCAGCAATTTGGGGCAGACAAATGATGCGCGCCACGTCCAGGCAGACATGTCAGCTCTGGCTCATCCTCTTGAGTTTCGGCGCTGCTATGGCGCCACTCGGTTGCGTGTCCGATGCGGCATACGCGGATGAAAGTGGTGTTTCGTACTGGCTCCCCGGCCGCTTCAGTAGCCTCGCGGCAGCCCCCGCGGTGCCGGGCTGGTCCATGGCGGAGGTATACTATCACACGTCCATATCGGCGTTCGGGGCCACAGCTGCGGCCAGAGAAATTCGGTTGGGCGGAATTCCAAGGACAGTGAACGTCAGTCTGGATCTACATCTCAATGCGCAGGCCGATCTCCTGCTGCTCAATCCGACTTACACGTTCGCGACGCCGCTGCTGGGCGGACAATTCGCCATCGGCGTGACGGGCCTGTTCGGGCGATCGAGCGCCGACCTCAATGGGACGCTGATGGCGGGCATCGGACCGTTCGGGGCAACCCGCTCGGGGAGCATCGGCGACTCCATCACTTCCATCGGTGACCTCTATCCCCAGGCGACACTGAAGTGGAATACAGGCGTTCACAACTTCATGACTTATGTGACGGGCGACATTCCAGTCGGCGCCTACGATCCAAACCGCCTTGCCAATCTCGGCATTGGCCGCGGCGCTATCGATGGCGGCGGCGGTTACACCTACTTCAATCCGCAAGCAGGGCACGAATTTTCCGCCGTCGTGGGACTTACCTACAATTTCAAGAACAACGACACCCAATATCAGAACGGCATTGATTTTCACTTCGATTGGGGCGCTTCCCAGTTTCTCTCGAAGCAGGTCTTTGTCGGGCTGGTGGGATATGCCTATCAGCAGATCACCGACGATGCCGGACAACACCCGATCCTCGGTGGCTTCCGGTCACGCGTCCTCGGCGTAGGCCCTCAGGTCGGCTTTCTGTTTCCTGTTCGAGACATGCAGGGGTACCTCAATCTGAAGGGATACGGTGAATTCGCTGCCGCGAACCGGCCGGCGGGCTGGAATACCTGGCTGACGTTTTCGATTTCACCAACGGCACCCACCAGCACGATAACGCCGACGCGGCCAATCGTGACGAAATAGGCGTCGATCGGTGACGGCGACGCTGGTGCGGCCGCAAGACCTCGGTAGATGGCTCAGCGTCCCAATTGCTTCGGATCGTAATAGAACCGTTCTTCGATCAGCTTGTCGTCCCGCCAGGTCTGCCATGCGATCTCATCCAACGTTCGGATGATGCCTTCGGCGTTGGTGAAGCTGAAGGTCCAGCGCGTGGCGACATGGTCGCCTTCGATCAGGCTCGGCCCGATGCGCACTGCCTTGACCTCCTTGAAGGCTGCCAGCACGCCGCGCTCCTTGGCCGCGAGCTTGTCGCGTCCGACGAGGGGTTCGGCCTGGTTTTCACAGGTGGCAGCGTTCGGCGTGTAGTAGTCGAGGATCGCCCCGACGAAATCCCCGTCCTCCAATCGTTTGGCAAAAGCTTCGACGACATCACGGCTCGGCATGGCGCACCTCACGAGTAAAACCGACTAATAGTCGGTAAATACCGACCGACGGTCGAAAAGTCAACTGGCTGTCCTCGTCCGTTTCGACTACAGCAGACCCATGGCCAAACAGGCGGAGCGGCGCGCAGCGACATCGGAGGCGATCCTGACGGCGGCGCGCCGCCTGTTCGGGACGCAAGGCTTTGCCGCGACGACGATGGACGAGATCGCCGAAGCCGCCCACGTCGCCAAGGGCGCGGTCTATCATCACTTCAAGACCAAGGAGGCGGTGTTCGAAGCGGTGTTCGACCAGGTCTCGCGCGATCTCGTCGCCGAGATCGACAGCACGGCTCGTGCCGAGAAGGACGTGCTCGCCGCGATGGTCGCAGGCACCCAGCATTATTTCGCCGCGACCGCCAAGGGCCCGACCAGCCAGATCATCCTGCGCGACGGCCCGGCCGTGCTCGGTTGGGAGCGCTGGCGCGAGATCGACGCCAAACATTTCGGCGGCAAGCTGCCGCGCGCGATTGCGGCGGCGATGGAGGCCGGCCTGATCGCGCGGCAGCCGGTCGAGCCGCTGGCCCGGCTGCTGCTGGGCGCGGTGACGGAGGCCGCGGTCGCCTGCGCCGGACGCGCCGATATCGCAAGGGCGGGCGCGGAATACGCCCGTGCATTCAGGTCGCTGGTCGAGGCGCTGCGCGTCGCTGCATGATCGTGCTAAGTGATGATTGGAAACGCCCACACCAACAAAAAGAACAGTAGCGCATGAACGCAACTTCCTCCCTGATGCTCTCCGACCCTGAATTCGACTACGTCATTGTCGGCGCCGGCTCTGCCGGCTGCGTACTCGCCAACCGGCTATCGGCTAACGGCAAGCACAGCGTGCTGCTGCTCGAGGCAGGCCCGAAGGATTCCAACATCTGGATCCACGTGCCGCTCGGCTACGGCAAGCTGTTCAAGGAAAAGACCGTCAACTGGATGTACCAGACCGAGCCCGAGCCCGAACTGAAGGGCCGGCAGGTGTTCCAGCCGCGCGGCAAGACGCTGGGCGGATCGAGCTCGATCAACGGTCTCCTCTATGTCCGCGGCCAGCACGAGGATTACGACAGATGGCGTCAGCGCGGCAACGCCGGCTGGGGCTATGACGACGTGCTGCCCTATTTCAAGAAGGCCGAGAACCAGTCGCGCGGCGCCGATCAATATCACGGCAGCGGCGGCCCGTTGCCGGTGTCCAACATGGTCGTGACGGACCCGCTGTCGAAGGCATTCATCGATGCCGCGGTCGAGACCGGTCTGCCCTACAATCCTGATTTCAATGGCGCCACCCAGGAAGGCGTCGGCCTGTTCCAGACCACGACCCGTAACGGCCGCCGCGCCTCGACGGCGGTGGCCTATCTCGGCCCCGCCAAGGCCCGCGGCAATCTCAAGATCGAAACTGGTGCGCTCGGCCAGCGCGTGCTGTTCGAGGGCCGCCGTGCGGTCGGTGTTGAATACCGTCAGGGCGCCAATTTGCGCCGCGCCCGCGCGCGCAAGGAGGTCGTGCTGTCGAGCGGCGCCTACAACTCGCCGCAACTGCTCCAGCTCTCCGGGGTCGGACCCGGCGACCTCCTGCGCAAGCACGGCATCGATGTCGTGCTGGACGCGCCGGGCGTCGGGCACGATCTCCAGGACCACATGCAGGTCCGCATCGTCATGCGCTGCTCGCAGAAGATCACGCTGAACGACACCGTCAATCATCCGCTCCGCCGCACGATGGCCGGCGCGCGCTATGCGCTGTTCCGCAAGGGGTGGCTGACGATTGCGGCCGGCACGGCGGGCGCCTTCTTCAAGACCAGTCCGCGGCTGGCCTCGCCGGACATCCAGGTCCACTTCCTGCCGTTCTCGACCGACAAGATGGGCGAGAAGCTGCATGATTTCTCCGGCTTCACGGCGTCGGTATGCCAACTGCGTCCCGAAAGCCGCGGGTCCTTGCGCATCAAAAGCGCCGACCCGACAGTGCCGCCGGAGATCCGCATCAACTACATGTCGACCGAGACCGACCGCACCACCAACGTGGAAGGTCTGAAGATCCTGCGCAAGATATTGCATGCGCCGGCGCTGAAGCCGTTCGTGGTTGACGAGTACGATCCCGGAGCGAAGGTGTCCACGGATGCCGAGCTGCTCGATTATTGCCGTGAGCGCGGCAGCACGATCTACCATCCGACCTCGACTTGTCGTATGGGCAATGATGCGCTCGCGGTGGTCGATCAGCGGCTGAAGGTGAGGGGCCTGGAAGGCCTTCGAATCGTCGACGGCTCGATCATGCCCGATCTGGTATCGGGGAACACCAACGCGCCGATCATCATGATCGCCGAAAAGGCCTCCGACATGATATTGGAGGATGCGCGGTAAATCCGCGCACGGAAAGGGACCAGGGCTTGGCTACGCGATTCAAGATCGGCACACGCAAGAGCGCGATGGCGCTGGCACAGACGGAAGAGATCGCGCGCCGCCTGACCGCTGCCATGCCCGATCTCGACGTCGAGATCGTCAAGTTCGACACCACGGGCGATCTCGACCAGACCAGCAAGCTGCTGCCCCATGGCGGCAAGGGCGGTGCCTTCGTGGCGCAGATCCGCGCCGCCGTGCTGTCGGGCGAACTCCAGGCGGCGATGCATTCGCTGAAGGACATGCCCGGCAACGAAGACACGCCCGGCCTCGTGATCGGCGCCACGCTGTCGCGCGATCCTCCCAACGACGCGCTGGTGCTGCGCGATGGCGTGACGCTGGAGGCGCTGCGTCAATTACGTGGCAAGGGTTTCAAGATCGGCACCAACGCCGTCCGCCGCGCCGCCTATGCGCGGCGATTGTTTCCCGACGTCGAGATCATCCACTTCCGCGGCGCCGCCGACACGCGCGTGCGAAAACTCGACAATGCCGAGAAGCAGCGCCTGCCGGATGGCGGCGCGGTGGGGCCTGCGGATGCGCTCATCATGGCGCGGTCCGGCCTCGACCGCGTCGGCCTGTCACAGCGCATCGCCTACGAGTTTACCGCAGCGGAAATGCTCCCGGCAGCGGGGCAGGGCATCGTCGCCGTCGAATGCGCGGCACAGGACTGGCAGACGCGTCGCATCCTCGCATCGATCGACGATCCCTCCGCGCATGCCTGTGCCGATGCCGAGCGCGAAGTGCTGTGGGTGCTGAACGGCCATTGCAATTCGCCCGTGGCGGGCTTTTCGACCATTGCGGGCGATCAGATGTCGCTCACCGCGTCCGTGCTCGATCTCTCCGGCAACACCATCATCGAAGCGTTGCGTTCGGGCCCCGCCAATCGTCCACGCGAACTCGGCCGTGCGGTAGGACTGGATCTGCTGGCCAAGGGCGCCGCCGAGATCATCGAGCGCAGCCGACCGCGGTAGGTCGGCCGCGTGGCTTGGCATGGGTGCGATGATGACATCATGCGCCTGTTTTGCCCGACGGGTCAAATGTTGGCGCGACCTGATGCGATCACGGCGCACCTGATTTCCGTCCGCCCTAAGTCATTGATCGGGCGTAATCTCTCTACTGTGCATGGGGTTGTTTTCGCGTTTTTTTGTTTTTCCGCTCCCCAGGCGCAAAATAAATCAGCCCCGAACCCGCTTCAGCATCTGCTCGACATGGGCGATCGGCGTCTCCGGCTGGATGCCGTGGCCGAGATTGAAGATGAACCGCCCTTGCGCAAAATTCGCCAGCGTGTTGTCGACCGCGCGGTCGAGCGCGGCGCCGCCCGTGATCAGCACCAGCGGATCGAGATTGCCCTGAACCGCAACCTTGCTCTGCACACGCTCCCGGATGAAGGCCGGCTCCGCGGTCCAGTCGATGCTGACCGCGTTGACACCGGTCGCCTCGACGAAACCGGGCAATTGCGCACCGGCACCGCGCGGAAAGCCGATGATCTTGGCGTCCGGCACCTTGGCGCGCACGCCATCGACGATGCGCCGCGTCGGCTCGACCGACCAGCGCGCGAATTCGGCGGGCGGCAGCACGCCGGCCCAGGTGTCGAAGATCTGCAAGGCGTTGGCGCCGGCGGCAAGCTGCGCCAGCAGATATTCGATCGAGTTCTCGACCAGCACGTCGATGATCTCTGCGAACGCCTCCGGATGCCGGTACGCCATCATCCGCGCCGGCGCCTGGTCGGGCGTACCCTGGCCGGCAACCATGTAGGTCGCCACCGTCCACGGGGCGCCGCAGAAGCCTATCAGCGCGATCTTGGGATCGAGCGCACCGCGCACGATCTTGAGGGCCTCGAACACCGGGGCGAGCTTGCCGAAATCGGCGTGCTTCGCCAGGGTTGCGACCTTGGCTGGATCATCCAGCGGCTCGAGCCGCGGACCCTCGCCGACCTCGAAGCGCACGGACCGTCCGAGCGCATAGGGGATCACCAGGATGTCGGAGAAGATGATCGCCGCATCGAAGCCGAACCTCCGGATCGGTTGCAGCGTCACTTCGGCGGCGAGCTGCGGGTTGAAGCAGAGATCGAGGAAGCCGCCGGCCTTGGCCCGCACCTCGCGATATTCCGGCAGGTAACGGCCGGCCTGCCGCATCATCCAGACCGGCGGAATGACCTGCCGCTGGCCGGAGAGGACGTCGATGAAGGGTTTTGTCGCAGATTGGGGCACGAACGGTCCTGAGATGGTTACGGCTCCTGATACACCGCCGCGGCCCTGAGCGGAACAGGGGAACCAAGCGCAATTGGGCCGCGTTGACCAGCCAACGGAGGACGAGACCATGGCTGAGACATTCAACCCCGCGCCGCATGACAAGCACGCCGACGATCTGCACGAAGCGCTCGCCGCCGACCGCCACGCCAAGCTCGACGCTGGCCTGAAGGATACCTTCCCCGCTTCCGATCCCGTGAGCGCCGCCCAGCCAACGCCCTCGAAGGCCGATGCGGAGGCCGACAATCCCTCGCTCTGGGACAAGGTTAAGGCCATCTTCAGCTAACCGCGGGTGCGCCGGATTCCGATAGGTTTGCTAAAGCCTTGTTAGCGATGCGCTGATTCCGGCGTCCGTACGACTACGGGAAACCGGGGACATCGTTGCATATTTCTCCCGGCCTTTCAGGTTTCACTAACAGAAGCAGCAGAGTTTCCGATCTTCGGAGAATTCTGCCGCATGAGTGCTGTGACCAAAAGAGCCGGATGGAGCCGCCTGCCGCTGCGGGCGGCTGCGTTCGTCGCGCTGACCTGCGTGGCCATCCTCGGCGTCAGCGGCTGGCGGGAATGGGCGGCCCGCGACGCGGTGCTCAAGGGCGCCGAGGCAGAGATGGCGAATGTTGCGCGCTCGTTGACGCAGCATGCCGAGGACAGCCTCGATCTGCTGGATTCAGGCGTCGTCGGCGTCGTCAGCCGGCTGGAGATGGACGGCACCGAGCCGGCCACGATCGCCAAGCTTCGAACCCTGCTGGAGGCGCGCAAGAAGGCGATAGAGCGCATCCACAACCTCGCCATCATCGACGACCACGGCAACTGGTTGACCTCGCCCGGCACGATCGGCTCGACGCTCAACGACGACGCGTTCTTCCGTTATCACCAGCTCTCGCCGAAACGGGAGCCCCATGTCGGCCGGCCCGTGAAGAGCCTGCTCGACGGCGAGTGGGTCGTCACCCTGTCGCGCCGTTTCAACAAGCCGGACGGCAGCTTCGGCGGCGTGGTGCTCGCGACCATCAGCTCGGGATATCTCTCGCATTTCTACGAACAATTCGAGATCGGCCGCAACAGCTCGGTGGCGTTGACACACGGCGACGGCCTGATCATCGCGCGCTACCCGAGCAACGAGAAATTCATCGGCCGCAGCGTTGCCAATACGCCGCTGTTCCGTGACGCCGGCCTGCAGCGGCCGGGCGGCGTCTATCATTTCAAGTCGCCGCTCGACGGCGCCGAGCGCGTCAGCTTCTTCAAGCGCTCTGGCCGTTATCCGCTGGTCCTGCTTGCAACCGTCGACAAGGACGAACTGCTGGCGCCCTGGCGTGCTGCGGCGATCTCTCGCATGCTCTACGTGCTCGCGCTGGTCATGCTGCTCGCGATCATCGGTGCTGTGCTGGTGCGGCAGTTGCAGCGGGGCCAGAGCATGGCGGCCGCGCTGGTCGAGAAGGAAGCGCATTTCCGACTGCTTGCCGAAGGCTCCAGCGACATGGTGACGCGTATCGGGCTCGACGAGCGGCTGCGCTATGTCTCGCCGTCGTCGATTGGCGTCGTCGGCTGGCGCGCCAATCAGCTGATCGGTACCCTCGCGCTGGCCGGCGTTCACGCGGACGACCGGCCGCAGGTCCAGGCTCTCGTCGATGCCATGAAGCGCGGCGAGAAGGAGGAGGTGCGCGTCACCTATCGCAACGCGCACCGGCAGAATGCCGAAGTCTGGCTCGAATCGACCATGCGGGTGACCCGCAAGGAGAATGGCAGCGTCGACGGCGTGGTCGCGATCTCGCGCGACATCACCGAGCAGAAGAAGCTCGAGACCCGGCTCGAAACGCTCGCGATCGAGGACAGCCTCACCGGGCTTGCCAATCGCCGCCGCTTCGATGAACGGCTGAAGGAGGAGTGGGCGCGTGCCTATCGCGAGCGCTCCAGCCTCTCTTTGCTGATGATCGACGTCGATCACTTCAAGTCGTACAACGACGAATACGGCCATCCCGCGGGCGATGCCTGCCTCCGGCAGGTGGCGCAGATCATCGCCGCCGAGATGCATCGTTCCGGCGATCTGGCGGCGCGTTACGGCGGTGAGGAGTTCGCCATGCTGCTGCCGAACACCGACGCTGCCGGCTGCGCCCTGATCGGTGACCGGATCCGACGGGCGATCCGCGATGCGGGCCTCGTCCACACCAGCAACCATGCGGCCGGCTGCGTGACCGCTTCGCTCGGCGGTGCTGCGTGCCGGCCGGCGCTGGAGCGCACGGCCGGCGTGGTCTCGCTGATCGAGGCCGCCGACCAGGCGCTCTATGCCGCCAAGGAGGCCGGGCGCAACCGGCTGATGATGTCGGGCGAGGTGAGCAACCTCCTGCTCAAGGCGTCCGGTCAGTAGCCTCAATAATGCGGGGGGCGCTCATTGGCGGCTCCCGGCGCATTCGCCTCGGCCTCCTGCAGCCGCTCGCCGAGCTCTGCGATTCTCCGCGTCAGCGCGTCGATCTGCTTCCACTGCGCGGTGATGGTCTGGTTCAGCGTCTCGATCGCGTCGTCCTGGTAGGCGAGGCGGGTCTCCAGCGTGTCGATGCGCTCGCCCAGCGTCTTGATCTCATTCGTCACGTGCCGCGTCCTTATTTCGTTCGGACAAGCCAAGTTGTTGCAAGCCAGGTTCTCGCAAACCATGGCCGAGCGCGACACGTTCGTCGAACACGAAGCATTCGCCGCGCCAGCGGCTCTCAGCTTCCGGCACCTCTTCCAGATATTTGAGAATGCCGCCCTTGAGGTGATAGACCTCGGCAAAGCCGCGCGCGAGCAGGTGCGCGCTCGCCTTCTCGCAGCGGATGCCGCCGGTGCAGAACATCGCGATTTTGCGGTGTTTGGCGGAATCGAGCCGCTCGGCCGCAAAATCCTTGAACTGGCCAAAGCTCCTGATGCCTGGATCGAGCGCGCCCTCGAACGTCCCCATCGCCACCTCGAAGGCGTTCCTGGTGTCGAGCACCAGCGTGTCGGGCGCCGCGATGAGCGCGTTCCATTCGGCCGCATCGACATAGATACCGACCTGCCGCGTCGGATCGGCGGCTTCGTCGCCGAGCGTGACGATCTCCTTCTTCAGCCGCACCTTGAGCCGGCCGAACGGCATCGCCTCGGCGGTCGAGAACTTCAGTTCGAGATTGTTCAACCTGCCGCCGAACATATCGCCGTGCGCGAGCTCATGGGCGAGCGCGTCGATCGTCTCGCCCGGGCCCGCGACCGTGCCGTTGATGCCCTCCTGCGCGAGCAGCACGCTGCCCTTCAGCGCCAGGCCGGCGCAGAACGCGCGCAGCGGCTCGCGCAGCTCGCGGTAATCGGGCAGGGCGGCGAATTGGTAGAAGGCGGCGACCTTGCAAATCATGGCGCCCGTTTAGCAGGCGGGGCGCGCCCGGAAAACCCGCAACGAGCAGCTCTATTCCCAACGGATGGCAGCCATTTCCCTGGCATGCCAGCATTGCCCCGGCGGGCCGGAATGTGTCATGTAGGCCCGGCTTTTTCCGAAACGACACGCCATCCGCGCCAGACGCCAATGAGAGCAAGAATTCGATGAGAAACTTCCATTTCCCCGGCAGGTCCACGGTCCACGCCACCAACGCGATGGTGGCGACCTCGCATCCGCAGGCGTCGCTCGCCGCGATCGAGGTGCTGCGCGAGGGCGGCACGGCGGTGGACGCGGCCGTCGCGGGCTCGGCCATTCTCGGCGTGATCGAGCCGCAATCGACCGGCATCGGCGGCGACTGCTTTGCGCTGATCCAGCCGCGCGGCGAGGGCAAGATCATCGCCTATAACGGCTCCGGCCGCGCCCCGAAGGCGGCGAACGCCGACTGGTATATCGAACGCAAGATCAACTCCGTGCCGCTGACCTCCGCGCATGCGGTCTCGATCCCCGGCGTGATCGACGCCTTTGCGACCGTTTTGCGCGATCACGGCAAGTTCGGCTTCGACCGGCTGCTCCAGCCCGCGATCAAGGCCGCTGAGGAAGGCTACGTCGTTGCCCCCCGCATCGCCTTCGACTGGAAGAACCAGTTCGAGAAGCTGAAGGCCGGCACCAACACGGAGCGCTATCTGCTGCCGCACGGCAAGCCGCCGGTGGCCGGCGACGTCATTCGCCAGGCCGAGCTCGGCAAGACGCTGCGGGCGATCGCCAAGGACGGCCGCGACGCCTTCTACAAGGGCCCGATCGCGGAAGACATGGTGGAGACCCTGCGCGGAATCGGCGGCCTGCACACGCTCGACGATTTCGCCGCGCATACCACCGAGACGACGACGCCGATCGGCACCATGTACAAGGGCTATGACGTCTGGCAGTGCCCGCCGAACGGACCCGGCCTCACCATGCTGCTGATGTTGAACATCCTGTCGCGGTTCGACCTGACGAAATACGCGCCGCTCAGCGTCGAGCGTTTCCACCTCGAAGCCGAGGCCGCGCGCATCGCCTACATGCATCGCGAGTTGCATGTCGCCGATCCCGAGCATATGCAGGTCGAGGTCGCCAGGATACTCGCCAAGGAATACTGCAACGAGCACATCGACAAGATCCGCATGGACGGCATGCTCGACCTGCCGAACGTCGCGCCACCGATGAACCCCTCGACCATCTACATCACCGTCGTGGACAAGGACCGCAACGTCTGCTCGTTCATCAACTCGGTCGCGCATTCCTTCGGCTCGGCGATCGTCTCGAACAAGACCGGCGTTTTGCTTCAGAACCGCGCCGGTGGCTTCCGCATCCAGCCCGGCCACCCCAATTGCATCGCCGGCGGCAAGCGTCCGCTGCACACGATCATGCCGAGCCTGCTCACCAAGGGCGGCCGCTCCGTGATGCCGTTTGCGGTGATGGGCGGACAGTATCAGCCGGTTGGCCAGACCCATGTGGTGACCAACATTCTCGATTACGGCTGCGACGTGCAGGAGGCGATCGATATGCCGCGCGGCCTGCATTACGAAGGCCAGTACCAGCTCGAGGACAGCGTGCCGGCCGATATCGTCGAAGGCCTGAAGAAACTCGGCCACAAGACCACCAGCGTCGTCGGTCCGCTCGGCGGCGCGCAGGCGATCTGGATCGACTGGGACAAGGGCACGCTCACCGGCGGTTCCGATCCGCGCAAGGACGGTTGCGCGCTGGGATACTGATCGCCGCGTGCGGGGTTCCCCGCGCAAGATCAGGAAAAGTTGACGAAGGGCGGCGCGGCATTTGCTGCGTCGCCCTTTGTCGTTCGGAACGGAGTTCATTGCTTCAGGTTAAGGGCCGATGAGCGGTGCCGGCGTGCGCTGCTTGCTCGAAGCGGCGGAGGCCCTCCATGTCCGAAAAGCCAGGTTCCGGACCATCCGGATTCGATCGGCGCGCTTTCATGGCGGGCGCCGCCGGCAGTGCGCTGGTCCCTCTGACGGCGCGTGCGGCCGCGCAGGATGCGAGCGTGTCGACCGCCCAGGATCCGGCACTTCCTGTCGATGTCACGCTGCGGGTCAATGGCAAGGACAAGCGCCTGCGCATCGACGCGCGCACGACGGTGCTGGACGCGCTGCGGGAGCATCTCAAGCTCACCGGCAGCAAAAAGGGCTGCGACCACGGCCAATGTGGTGCCTGCACGGTCCTGATCGACGACCGGCGCGTGGTGTCGTGTCTGACGCTCGCGCTCGCGGCCGAGGGGCAGGAGATCACGACGATCGAAGGCCTTGCCACCGACGATCATTTGCATCCGATGCAGCAGGCCTTCGTCGACAACGACGCGTTTCAATGCGGCTATTGTACGCCGGGCCAGATCATGTCCGCCGTGGCCTGCGTCAAGGAGGGACACGCGGGCAGCGAGGCCGATATCCGCGAATACATGAGCGGCAACATCTGCCGCTGCGCCGCCTATCCCAACATCGTCGCCGCCGTGAAGCAGGCCGCGCCCGAGATCATGAAAGGCTAGGGGCATGCGATCGTTTTGGTATCAAAGGGCAACAGACCCTGACATGGCCGTGCAGGCGCTCAGCGCTGCCGCGGCTGCGAACAATCCGCTGACCAAGGCTACGGCGCAGCCGCTCGCGGGCGGCACCACGCTGATCGACCTGATGAAGCTGGACGTGATGCGGCCCGCCGCGATCGTCGATATCAATCCGCTGGCGCGGGGCTGGTCCGCGATTGAGTCCGGCAGTGACGGCTTGCGGCTCGGCGCGCTCGCCAAGATGTCCGACGTGGCCGCCCAGGCCGAGATCCAGCGCAATTATCCGGTGATCGCGAACTCCCTGAAGCTCGCCGCCAGCGCGCAGCTGCGCAACATGGCAACGCTCGGCGGCAACGTGATGCAGCGAACGCGTTGCAGCTATTTCCGCGATGTCTCTTATGAGAATTGCAACAAGCGCAATCCCGGCTCGGGCTGTGCCGCCATGGACGGCGTCAATCGCATGCATGCGGTGCTCGGTACGTCCGATCAGTGCATCGCCACCTATCCCGGCGATTTTGCCCAGGCATTGATCGCGCTGGATGCGGTGGTCGAAATCACCGGCAGGTCCGGCACGCGCAATCTGCCGTTCGCAGAGTTGCACAAGGCACCCGGCAGGACGCCCGAGATCGAGACCACGCTTCGGCCTGGTGAGCTGATCTCTGCGTTCTCCGTTCACGGCCGCTGGCCGCGCTCGGTGTATCTCAAGGCGCGCGACCGTCAGTCCTACGAGTTCGCGCTGTCGTCGGCTGCGGTCGCGCTCGACGTGCAGGATGGCTCGATCAGGGACGCGCGTGTCGCGCTCGGCGGCGTCGCGACCGTGCCGTGGCGGGCGCGTGAGGCGGAGGCGCTGCTGAAGGGACAGAAATTCGATGACGGTCTGGCGCAACGCGTGGCCGACGCCGCGTTTGCCGACGCCAGGGGCCGCCGGCACAACAGCTTCAAGATCGCGCTCGGCAAGCGCGTGGTGGCGCGCGCGCTCCAGCAGGCCGTAACGATGGAGATCTGATCATGACCGCTGCAGCTCCCGAGCCGAAAGCGAACATGGGCAAGCCGGTCCCGCGCTATGACGCGGCCGCAAAGGTCACGGGACGGGCGACATATGCGTCAGACATGCCGCTCGACAATCCGGCCTACGCATTCCTGGTCACCAGCGCCATCGCCAAGGGCCGCATCGACAGTTTCGATCTCGATGATGCCAGACGGGTCCGTGGCGTGATCGACATCGTCACGCACGAGAACGCTCCGAAGCTGAAGGAATCGAAACTGTTCAGCAATGGCGGCTATGCCGGCACCACGATCCAGCCGCTGAAATCGGCCGACATCGCCCATGACGGCCAGATCATCGCCGTCGTCATCGCCGAGAGTTACGAGGCGGCGCGCGAGGCCGCCAATCGCGTCAAGGTCAGCTACACGGCCGTGGCACCGAGTGCGAGCTTCGACTCGCCGGGGATCACCACGGCAGCGGCAAAGGGACAGAACGCACAGTTCAAGGAAGACCCGGAGGTCGGCGATTTCGCCAAGGCGTTCGACGCGGCCGAAGTCAAGCTCTCCGCCTCCTACGACACGCCGACCCAGCACCACAACCCGATGGAGCTGTTTACGACGAGCTGCGCCTGGATGGGCGACGACCTCGTCATCTACGAGGGCAGCCAGTATGTCTATGGCCTGAAGAACGGCGTCGCCGAGCAGCTCGGCATCGATGCCGACAAGGTCCGTGTCGTCAATCCCTATGTCGGCGGCGGCTTTGGTTCGCGCGGCTCGATGACGCCCCGCACCGCCATCATCGCCGGCATTGCCAAACGCCTGAACCGGCCGATCAAGCTGGTGCCGACCCGCGACCAGGGTTTCACCATCGCGACCTACCGCGCCGAGACGCGCCATGAGATCATGCTTGGTGCGGATCGGGACGGCAAGCTGGTGGCTTTGAGGCATGACGGCGCGGAGGTTTCATCGCGTCCGGATGCCTATTGCGTCGGCGGCACCAAGACCACGACGCGGCTCTATGCCTGCCCGAACGTCGCCAGTCTGGTGTCGATCGTGCGCGCCGACCGCAACACGCCCGGCTTCATGCGCTCACCGCCGGAGGTGCCGTATCTCTTTGCGCTTGAGAGCGCGATGGACGAGCTTGCGGTGAAGCTGAACATGGACCCGGTCGAGCTCCGCCGCATCAACGACACCAACGTGGAGCCGATCGGCGGCAAGCCCTATACGTCACGGTCGTTGATGGCGTGCTTCGACGGGGCCGCCAGGGCGTTTGGCTGGTCGCAGCGTTCGCCGCAGCCGAAATCGATGTCGGACGGCGACTGGCTGATCGGCTATGGCTGTGCCGCCACTTGCTATCCGACGCAGATGGCGCCGTCTGCCGCGCGCGTCCGCCTCCAGCGCGACGGCCGTACCCGGGTCGAGATCGCCGGTCACGAGATCGGCACCGGTGCCTATACCGTCATCGCCCAGACCGCGGCCGAGCGGCTCGGCGTGCCCCTGGAGAAGGTCGCGGTCTTCCTGGGTGACAGCGATCTGCCGCCGGCGCCTGTTGCCGGCGGTTCGAACTCGACTGCCAGCACCTGCTCGGCGGTGATGATGGTGTGCGACCGGATTCGTCAAAGGCTGTTCAAGGCCGTGATGCCGAGCGACAGCCTTGCCGACAAGGCCAAGGAGACTGTCGGCATCAGCCAGGCGCCGAGCACGCAGGCGGCGCAGAGCGATCGTCCACTCGATCTCGATGAGGCCTTCGACGCGCTCGGCGTCGGCATCGTCGAGGAATATGGCGAGTGGAAGCCCGAAGGCGCGCCGCTGGATTCCTTCACGGCGATGCACAGCGGGCACGCGCGGCTCGTCGGTGGCCATCAGATGAAGGACAAGATCGCCTATGCCTTCGGTGCCGAGTTCGTCGAGGTCCGCGTCAACCGCTTTACCCATGAAATTCGTGCGCCGCGGCTGGTGGGAGCGTTCGCGGCGGGCCGCATCATGAATCCGCGCACGGCGCGCAGCCAGCTCATGGGCGGCCTGATCTGGGGCATGTCCTCGGCGCTGCTGGAGGCCACCGAGATCGACGAGCGCAATGCGCGCTACGTCAACGACAATCTTGCCGACTATCTGGTGCCCGTGAATGCCGACGTGCCCAGTGTCGAGGTGATCCTGCTCTCCGAGCAGGACGATCGCATCAACCCGGCAGGCGTGAAGGGCCTCGGCGAGCTCGCCAATGTCGGCACCAATGCGGCGATCTGCAATGCGATCTATCACGCCACGGGCCAGCGCATCCGCAAGCTGCCCGTGCGGCTGGAAAATATCGAGGCCTGAGGGGTGGAAACGGAGTCGGCGTTGCGCTAGACACCTTGCGCCTCAAACGGAAGGTCTCTTATGCAGCGTTTACAGCGCGTGCTCCTCGCCATCATGTCGGCACTCGCGATCACCGTGATCGCCGGCGTGTCCGATTTCGTTTCCACCACGGCCTCGGCCCAGACCGCAGGGAAGACCATGACCACAGCTTCAGGTTTGCAGATCACCGACAGCGTCGCCGGCACCGGCGCTTCGCCGAAGCCCGGCCAGATCTGCGTGATGCACTACACCGGCTGGCTCTACGAGAACGGCCAGAAGGGCAAGAAATTCGACTCGTCGGTCGACCGTAACGAGCCGTTCGAATTCCCGATCGGCAAGGGCCGCGTCATCGCCGGCTGGGATGAGGGTGTTGCCTCCATGAAGGTCGGCGGCAAGCGCACGCTGATCATTCCGCCGCAGCTCGGCTATGGCGCCCGCGGCGCAGGCGGCGTGATCCCGCCGAACGCGACGCTGATGTTCGACGTGGAATTGCTCGGGGTGAAGTGAGCCCGTAAACAAAAAGACCGGCCTCCGGCCGGTCTTTTCGCTTTCAGTGCGACGGTGTTATCTCGTCTTATTCCGTCGCGCGCTTGGCTGCGGCCGCGGCGCGATCGACCGCGTCTTTCGCGGCATCCTTGGCGTCGCCCATGGCCTGCTGGCCCTTGCCCTTCACTTCCTGGACCGCACCTTCACCCTTCAGGCGTTCGGATCCGGTGGCTTCACCGACGCCCTGCTTGGCCTTGCCCATTGCCTCGTTTGCGGTGCCCTTGATCTTGTCGGTCGTGCTACCCATGAAACTCTCCTGCGGTTTGCTCGCTGGGACAACGTCCGACGGTTACAAGGGTTCCGTTTTTGTTATGGCTCGATGTCGCGGCTTTGGGTTAGTTTGCCGCACACGGAACCAATAGAAAGCAAGTCCCATGACCGGCCATGACCATTCGCATTCGCACCATGACCACGATCACGACGATCGCTGGAAGCATGACGGCGTGCGCGTCATTCCCGGCAACCAGCTCGATACCAACGTGCCGTCGACGGCGGGCATGGACCGCGCGGCCGCGATCAATTTCGCGCGCGTCGGTGCGCAGAAATTGTGGGCGGGCACGGTCAGCATCAAGCCCGACGCCAAGACCGGCGCGCATCACCATGGCCATCTCGAAAGCGTGATCTATGTGGTGAAGGGCAAGGCGCGAATGCGCTGGGGCGAGAGCCTGCAATTCACTGCGGAAGCCGGCCCCGGCGACTTCATTTTCGTCCCGCCCTACGTGCCGCATCAGGAGATCAACGCCAGCCCGGACGAGGTGCTGGAATGCGTGCTGGTGCGCAGCGACGGCGAGGCGGTCGCGATCAACCTCGACATCGAGCCGGTCGAGAAGCCCGAGACCGTGCTGTGGGTCGATCCCATTCACCGCGATCCGAACGAGAAGAAGTAGGGCTGGCCCAAGACCGCGTCGGGCGATGCGACAGAACCCCGCAGGTTAGAGAGCGAAAAAATATTCGGAAGCGCTGTCGGGTGGCAGCCCAGCCGTCCGTCCTTGGGCAGAACCCCGCCCAAGGAGCTCCGATGCCCAGGATGATTTTCCTCAATCTGCCCGTGACCGACCTCAAGCGCGCCACTGCCTTCTACGAGGCGGTCGGTGCGGCCAGGAACCCGCAATTCAGCGACGAAACAGCGAGCTGCATGGTCTTTTCCGAGACCATCTACGCGATGCTGACGACCCACGAGAAATTTCGGCAGTTCACGCCGAAGCCGATCTCGGATGCAAAGACCTCAAACCAGGCACTGTTCTGCCTGTCCGCGGACAGCCGGACCGAGGTCGACGATATCGTCGGCAGGGCCGCGGCTGCAGGCGGGGTCGCCGATCCCAGCCCGAAAGACGAATACAGCTTCATGTACGGCCGCAGCTTCGAGGATCCGGACGGCCACATGTGGGGTGTGAACTGGATGGACATGGCAGCCTTCGCCGCGCAGTCCGAGATGGCGAACGCCTGATCTAAGCCCACGACAGCAAGAAGCCGAAGAGGAGCATTCACGATGTCCAAGGTCGTTCCCTGCATGTGGTTCAACGGCGATGCCGAGGAAGCCGCGAAATTCTACGTCTCGCTCGTGCCGAATTCGGCGATCACGCATGTTCAGCGCAATGTTTCAGATGGCCCGTCCGGCAAGGAAGGCTCCGTGCTCGTCGTCGAATTCTCGGTGGCGGGACAGCCTTTGGTCGCGCTCAACGGCGGCATGAAAATGGAATACACCCACGCGATCTCGCTGATGATCCATTGCGACGATCAGGCCCAGGTCGACAGCGTCTGGAATGCGTTCCTGGCCCATGGCGGCAAGGAAGAGCAGTGCGGCTGGCTCAGGGATCGCTGGGGCGTGGCCTGGCAGGTGGTGCCGAAGGTGATGTTCGAATTCCTCTCGAGCCCCGACAAGGCGGCTGCCGCACGCGCGATGCAGGCCATGATGAAGATGGTCAAGCTGGACGTGGAGGCGCTGCGGCGGGCGTTCGAGGGCAAGTCGGCGGCGTGAAGCGCGTGCCCTTGCCACATACTCACTGTCATCGCCCGGTCGAGCCGGGACATGACAGCGGAATTTGAGGCGAAGGTCCGCCGCTAATAATTGATCCGCAGCCCCACGCCGCCATGGATGGTGTTACCCACCGGCTGCGGGCCGAGCGTGCCGTTGGCGAACAGGTCGACGATCCAGCCCTTCTGCACGCGGAAGCCGAGCCGGCCGCCATATTCGAACCAGCCCTGGTTGCCCATGGTCGGCACCACCACGCCGTCGCCGGTCACGGTGGCGACGATGCCGCTATGGCCAGCGAATGACTGCACCCAGCCGCCATTGATGTTGGCCTCAATATTGCTGCCGTAGAGATGCGTCCACTGGCCGCCGATCTTGACCAGGCTGGTGCGGTCGGTGCCGGTCGCGATGCTGGCGTCGAACGGATTGAACGCCACTGCGCTGTCCGTATAGCCCGAGACGCGCTGCCAGAGCTGCCAGACCTCGATCGAGGCGGCGATCTCGTCGCGGGGCGACACGCGGCTCATCCAGCCGGCGCGGCCATAGACGGCGTAGTTCGCGGCGTTGGTCGAACTCGTGACGCTCACCGGTCCGAGGCTGGTGCTGTAGCTGCGGGTGTAGCGCGCCTTCTCCCACGGCGTCAGGATCGTGCCGACGTCGAAGAACGGACGCGACGAGCCCCAGTCGGTGAAATCATAGCGCAGCGCGAACGCGCCGATCGGCGCGCTGGTGATGTTGTAGCCGCCCTCGCTGTACTGCGTGTAGGCGATGCCGGCGAGCAGCGACAGATTGTTGGTCAGCTCCTTGCGGCCATGAATGCCCGCCGAGAACGAGCCGGCGGAGCCGAATGCGCTGACGCAGTTGCTGCAATTGACCTGCTCGTTGACGCCGAGCAGCACCGTGCCGAGCACCCGGTTGGTGATCATCTGGTTGAAGCGCTGGTTGGCAAGGCCGCCGATCGAGCCGCCGCTGGAATCCGCGCCAGTCGGCGTCGGGCTCGGCGAGGATGACGGATAAGGGCTCGGCGACGATGACGGGTTGGGGCTGGGCGAGGGCGAGGGGCTGTGGGTCGGCGACGGCGAGGGTGAATAGCTCGGCGCCGGGGTGGGCGTCGGACCTCCGCACTCGGACTCGCACGCCGTGGCGGCTGCCGCCGGACGGGCATCGACCGCGATCAACGCAAACGCAGCCACGGCGGTCAGCACGCTCGCGAGCATGAAGCGCCTGACGTTGAATACTTCCATCGTCAGCGCCCGCACAGCATGCCGTCGTCATGGGCGGCGGGCGTGATGGTCGGCGACGCGTCCGCATATTGGTTGACCGCGCACAGTCCCGCGCTCGCGGCGCAGGTCGCGGCAAAGGTCCAGGGCGGCGTATTGGTCTTACTGATAGAGACCTTGCCGCCGGTCGAGGTGATGATTGCGGTGTCGCCGGGCTGGGTGAGCTGGACGCACTGTTGGCTCGTCGTGCAGACACTGGCGGCGCCGTCCTGCAGCACGACGACCGAGCGGCCGCGCTGGGACAGGATATCGAGAGTGGTACCGCGCACGCCGATGGTCGCGAGCGGTGTGGTGATCTTGTAGGCGGTCTTCTCGGAATGTCCGGTGACGAAACGGAATGCGCCGGTCGTCATGCGGATCGCGACGTCACGATAGCTGTGCTCGTCGTTGAAGACGGTGCGGTCGAGCTTGAGCGTCGCGCTCGGACCGAGCGACAGATTGGTGCTGTCGGCCATCACGAAGCGCGCCGCGCTGCCGGCGCCGGTGCGCACGGTTTCGTCCCGCAGCATGCTGTCGCCGACGCTGATCGGCGTCGTGGTCGTGGCCACGCGAACGACTTCATTCTGAATCACGACGGCTTCACCGACGCGCGTCTGCGCTTGGGCGCAAGACGCCGCGCACAAGACCGTCGACAACAACGTGGAGAAAAGCCAGAAACGCAAATTCATTTCGCAACCGATCGATGTGTCCCTGATCGTACCGGATCACGCGCGCTTGCGATGTGGCGGAATTATCACAAGCAGCGCGAGACCTGCGTTATGCTTAGTGACAGTTGCGGCAGAATGCGTTCAATGAAAACCGCGATCTCAATTATTCTCGGCGGTGACGCAAATTTGCCACGCAAAACTTCCCCACAAGTGCCGCGCGACTTGGCCGCGGTTCCGAAGGTGTCGCGGAGCGCAGTGATTGCTGTCGCGATTTTCCTGGTCGCGCATCTTGCCCTGCTGATCGGCTTGACGACGCCGGAGAAGTTCGTCTTCGACGAAGTGCATTACGTGCCGGCAGCGCGGCAGATGCTGGCACCATCGATGTCGCAACCGATGCTCAATCCGATGCATCCGCCATTGGCGAAAGAGCTGATCGCGCTATCGATCGCGACCTTCGGCGACACCGCGCTGGGCTGGCGCTATCCCGCGACATTGTTCGGCGCGCTCGCGATCGTCGCGATCTATCTGTGCGGCCTCGCGCTGTTCGCCGCGCAAGGGCCTGCGATCGCCGCCGCGCTGATCGCCGGCTGCAACCAGATGCTGTACGTGCAGGCGCGCGTCGCGATGCTCGACATTTTTGCACTCGGCTTCGGCCTGCTCGCGATTGCCGCCTTCATGCACGGTTTTCGAAAGGATCGTCCCCATGCATTGTTCGCGGCTGCCGGCAGTCTGTTCGGCTGTGCTGTCGCCTGCAAATGGAGCGGCCTGTTTCCGCTCGGAATCTGCATCGCCATCGTCGCGGTGATCCGCCTGATGCAGGGCTGGCACACCCTGTTTGCCGACGCGAAGCCGGAGGATTGGTACCGGCCCGATCTCTGGCCCGGCTTCGGATTACATCACGTCGTGCTCTGCTTCATTGTCCTGCCCGCGATGACATATCTTGCGGCCTTCGTCCCGCTCTACGGCATGTCGCTGCCGGATCTGGTCGAGGCGCAGCGCCGGATATTCGCCGACAACACCACCACTGCCATCGCCGGCCATACTTATATGAGCGCCTGGCCGTCATGGCCGCTGCTCGCGCGCCCGGTGTGGTTCCTGTTCGACAAGACCGCGGACGACAATGTCTCCGCGATCGTCTTCCTCGGGAATCCCCTGGTGCTGTGGCCGGCGCTGCCCGCGCTCGCCGTCGTGCTGCGCGACTTCGTCGTCGCGCGTCGCCGGGATGCGTTCCTGATCGCGGTGTTCTATTTCGGGTCCTGGCTCGCCTGGGCGTTGCTGCCGCGTACGCTGGCCTTCATTTATTACTATCTGCCGGCCGCGACCGTGGCGTCGCTCGCGCTGGTCTACGTGCTGCGCCGGGACGGTCTGCCACGCTGGCTGTTGTGGGCTTATGTCGCGGTCGCGGCAGCGGGCTTTGCCGCCATGCTGCCGATCTCGGCGGCCTTCGTCGGCACGTCGATGCAGAGCTTCAACCGGCTGATGCTCTTCCAAAGCTGGATATGATATCGCCGCCTGCCGGGGAACGGCAGGCGGCGCCTTATGGGCGGTGACCTGTGAATTACTTTGACGCGGTCTTGGTGTCCATGTTCACGACCTGGACGCGGCGGTTGATCGGGTCGGCGCCGTTGGCGGCGTCCTTCAGCTTGGTCTTGCCGTAGCCGACGGTGACGAGATCGGTGCCGGTGAGGCCGTAGTTCTGCACCAAATATTTCTTGATGGTGTCGGCCCGCCGCTCGGAGAGCCCCTGATTGTAGGCCTCGGTGCCGACCGCATCGGTGTGGCCGGCGACCACGAAGGTCGAGCCCTTCAGCGAGGGATCGGACAGCGCCTTTCCGAGCGCCTGGACCGACGGCACCGACGTCTTGGCAATGTCGGCCGAGTTGTAGTCGAACTGGATCTCCAGATCGATCTTCGGCTTGGTCGCGGCGAGCTCGGCAATCTGCTCGCGCTCGCCCGTCGACAGCGACCGGGTCGAGCGGTTGCGCACGGTGTTCAGGAAGGTCGATTCCTTGGCCTGCACCGCCGGATCCACCTGCGGACCTGCGGACAGACCGCGGGTCGCCGCCTTCGGCTTCAGTGCATCCAGGATCTGGTTGGTCGAGACATTGCCGTCGCCGGCCATGGCCAGGCCGGCCGTCATCGAGAGAACTGCCGAGAGGGTTATCGCCTTCAGTGCAAAAGACTTATTAAAACCAGTCATTGTCGTATCCTCGTTGTGACGCCTGATGGCTATTTGATGCTGCAAGCATAGGGCAGGTTCAAAACCCCTGGTGTGATCTTGGTCACGCTGGAAACGGGGCCGTCCGGGGTCATGTCAGGGAATTTCAAGCGGTTTCGGGTTCATGGATGGCCGACCCGAGGTCCACTCGGAGGACGGACGCTGACGCGTGAAGAGAGTGGTCGCACGCTGCCCGGCGAGCGTTCGAGCCTTCGCAGTCCTGTCGTGATCCGCATCACTGAGGACCGCCGCGCCCAGGTGCCGCTCGGGGGCGGGGGCCGGTTCACTCAGGGAAACCCATGGTCATCGATTGTCGCAAAGCCGTCGCGTGTTGGCCTGTCTGCGAACAATTTTTCGGCCAGATGGACGCCTAGCAGGGCACAGCCTCCGACAGGCGCAAACGAAGGGAGCCGAGTTCCACCCCGTGGCGAGGCCAAGTGATTACCAGATCTATCGCAGTGGCCCGCCGGATCGGACCGTGTCCCTGAGCTCCATGCCCATCTACATCGGCGCAGCGATGATCGCGGTGGCGATCCTGCTGTCGACGCTGATCACGGGGCTGACCTCCCGCTATGTCGGGCTTCAAGCGCCGACCGACGAGAACATGTGGCTGGTCGATCGTCTCACCGGCAGTGTTTATCGCTGCCAGGCGGAGGAGCGCGGCAAGGCCTCGTGCGAACCCGATGTCGCAACAGGCAGCGTTGGCGACCGGTCCAAAGCCCCGAACGCCGGCCGCTGAGCCCCCGCCTTCGCACCGCAGCAAGAAAATTGTCTTCTCTACGAAACGTCTTCGCCGGAGAATACGTATTGCGAAGGCCGGCATGACGCCGGTTTCGTTTTACGGAGGAGACATTTCGATGAAGATCTTGCTCACAGCCGCCGCTTTGGTCGCGCTCACCCTTTCCCTTTCACCGGCATCCGCCGCCATGATGGCATGCACCAGCGATAATATGATGAAGTCCGCCGCCATGATGGGCGGCACGGCGGATACGCCGGCCAAGACGGCCATGAACAAGGAAATGGCCATGGCCAACACCGACATGAGCAACGGCAAGATGAAAAGCGCCTGCATGCATTACATGAAGGCGCAGAAGGCGATGTCGATGAAGTAGGCGCGTGTAGCGCACCTTCCGACCGCGCTGTCAGTAGATGGCAGCGCGGTTTCTCCTTGTCGCTCCTGGATCGGCTTCTTGCCTGGATGCGAATCCCGCTACACTGCATTCCGCAATGTCCCGCGCGCCCAAACCGATTCCACTCACCACGAAACAGGCCCGGCAAATCTGGCTTCATGCCCAGCGGCTGGACGATCGCGCGCCGTTCGGTGACGGCGCGCAAGCCGTCTCCGACGCGGTCGCCCATCTCGGCTATGTGCAGATCGACACCATCAACGTGATCGAGCGCTGCCATCACCACATCCTGTTCAGCCGGATCCCGTCCTACCGCCGCGCCGACCTGCGCCACGCCCAGAGCGTCGACAAGAGCGTCTTTGAATATTGGACGCATGCGCTCTCCTACGTGCCGGCCGGCGACTTCCGCTTCTTCCTGCCGGCGATGCGCGAGCACCGCCGGCAGGGGCACAAATGGTTCGCCTCGGTGAAGCCTGCCGACACGCGCAAGGTGATGCGGCTGGTGCGCGCCGGCCCGCTGACGATCCGCGACATCGAGGACGACGTGCTCACCGAGAAGGAGCATCTCTGGCAAAGCCGAAAACCCTCGAAGCGGGCGTTGCAGCTCGCCTTCTATACGGGTGCCGTGACCATCAGCGAGCGCCAGGGCATGCTCAAGACCTATGAGCTGATGACGCGCCATTTCGGCTGGGACAAGCTGCCGAAGCCGGCGTCGGCAAAGGACATCACGGCCTATCTGCTCGATCGCGCGCTGCGATCGCAAGGTGTCGTGAGCCTCGATTCGGTCTGTCATCTCGACGCGCCGCGCAAGCCGGCGGTGGCTGCCCTGATCGGCTCGCGCGTCCGCCGTGGCGAGCTCGTGCCTGTCGCCATCGAGGGTGCCGGCAAGCAGGAGCACTGGGCACTGCCGGTGGCGCTCGAGCCGGGCGAGGGCGCGCCACCTGATCTCGTTCACATCCTGTCGCCGTTCGACCCACTGATTATCCAGCGCAAGCGCACCAATCTCATCTTCGGCTACAACCACTTGTTCGAGGCCTATGTGCCGAAGGCCAAGCGCAAGCTCGGCTATTTCGCGCTGCCCGTGCTGGTCGGCGACGAGATCGTCGCCGCGCTCGATCTGAAGACCGACCGGCAGGCGAAGAAGCTGCTGATGCAGAAATGGACCTGGGTCGGTGAGGGAAAGAAAACCGCAGGGCGCAAGGAGCTCAAACGGAAGATCGAGGAGGAGCTCGATCGTTTTGAGAAGTTTCAATTGGCGGAGTAGTTGTGCGCGGCGTGGATCACCGATCTCTGTCGTAGCGCAACGTGGTGGCCCGCTGCGCCCACTGCATTGCTTGCTCCATTGACTCTTCGCCCGCGATATTCAAAACCGGCTTTTCAGCCCATAAAAGCAACAACCATGGGGGAAGCCATGAGCCAGACCACGACCTATGCCGGTTCCGCCGGCGCAGCCAAGTCGGAAATCGAGATCTCGACGATCCGCGCCATCTCCTGGCGCCTGATCCCCTTCCTGGTGCTGGCCTACTTCTTCTCCTATCTCGACCGCGTCAATCTCGGCTTCGCCGCGCTGACCATGAATGCCGAGCTGAAATTCACGCCGCTGATCTTCTCCTGGGGCGCCGGCATCTTCTTCATCGGTTATTTCATCTTCGAGGTGCCGAGCAATCTGGCGCTGGAAAAGTTCGGCGCCAGCCGCTGGATCGCCCGCATCATGGTGACCTGGGGCATCATCTCGGCGCTGATGGCGCTCACGAGCGGCGTCACGAGCTTCTACGTGCTGCGCTTCCTGCTCGGCGTCGCCGAGGCCGGCTTCTTCCCCGGCATCATCCTCTATCTCACCTATTGGTATCCGGCCGAATATCGCGCCCGCTTCCTCGCGGCTTTCGCCATTGCCGTGCCGGTCTCCACCGTAATCGGCGCCCCGGTCTCGGGCCTGCTGCTCGGGCTGGACGGCGCGATGGGCCTGAAGGGTTGGCAGTGGCTGTTCATCATCGAGGGCATTCCCTCGGTGCTGCTCGGCATCGTCACCTGGTTCTATCTCACCGACAGGCCGGAGAAAGCGGATTGGCTCACGGCCGAGCAGAAAGCCTGGCTCAAGACCAAGCTCGATGCCGAGATCGCGGCCAAGCAGGCGGTGAAGCATTTGTCGCTCGGTGAGGCGCTATCCTCACCAAAGGTGATCATGCTGAGCCTGGTCTATTTCGGCTTCGTCGGCGCGCTGTATGGCATGCAGTTCTGGCTGCCGCAGATCGTCAAGGCGTTCGGCCTCACCAACGCCCAGACCGGTTTCGTCACCGCCATCCCGTATCTGTTCGGCACCATCGCGATGATCCTGTGGGCGAGGCATTCCGATGCGACGCGCGAGCGCGTGATGCATGTCGGCGCGCCGTTGCTGCTCACTGCCGTCGCGCTCGGTGTCTCCAGCTATCTCACCGACCCCACCCTGACGATGATCGTGCTGACGGTCGCCGCGATCGGCGTGTTCTGCTGCTTCGGTGTGTTCTGGACCCTGCCGACCGCGTGGCTCTCCGGCACGGCGGCGGCCGGCGCCATCGCCCTGATCAACTCGATCGGCAATCTCGCCGGCTTCGGCGGACCGTATCTGATCGGCTGGGTCAAGGAAGCCACCGGCCAGACCTCGAGCGGACTGCTCGTGCTCGCGGTGCTGCCGCTGATCGCCGGCATCCTGGTCTTCATCGGCGGCCACGACAGCAAGCACGAGTTCGCCGAACAGGGGCGGTGACGGCGCGTTGGCGCCCTCGGCGTCAATTGTACCGTTTTCGTCGGATTGGGGGTGAGCGCCGCACTGTGAAGTGTGACGGCGCTCACATTTCTTCGGAGGGTCGTGTCGCCTTCTCAACCATTCGATGTTACGGTTCCAAATTGCCTGTCTGAGGGATTCCTTTTTTGATGTGGGCCGTGAGCACATTCGCGTCGGCGCTTTGCGCTCTGATGCTTTTGGCCCAACCGGCGCTGGCGGCGAAACGCGTTGCGCTCGTGATCGGTAATTCCACCTACCAGAACGTCGTCAAGCTCACGAACCCGTCCAACGATGCCGAGGCGATGGCGGCAACGTTGAAAGGCGCCGGCTTCGACGTGGTCGATCTCAGGCGCGACCTCAAGGCTGTCGAGATGCGGCGGGCGCTACGCGACTTCTCCGACCGCAGTCGCGACGCCGATATCGCGGTGCTCTATTTCGCCGGGCACGGCATCGAGATCGACGGCACCAACTACATCATCCCGACGGATGCGCTGCTGGAGCGCGATATCGACGCCTATGATGAGGCGATACCGCTCGACCGGCTGCTCACAGTGATCGAGCCCGCGAAGCGGCTGCGGCTGGTCATTCTCGACGCCTGCCGGGACAATCCTTTCAAGAAGAACATGAAGCGCACCGTGGTGTCGCGCTCGATCGAGCGCGGGCTCGCGCGGGTCGAGCCGGCCGGATCCAACACCCTGGTTGCCTTTGCCGCCAAGGCCGGCTCGACCGCGGCCGATGGCGACAGCAAGAACAGTCCGTTCACGACCGCGCTGATCAAGTATCTGCCGCGGCCCGGGCTCGATCTGCGCAAGGCGTTCGGCTTCGTGCGCGACGACGTGCTGAAGGCGACCAACAACAGGCAGGAGCCGTTCCTGTATGGCTCCCTCGGCGGTGAAGATCTTGCGCTCGTTGAGGCCGCAGCCCCGGCCAAGGATGCCGAACCCGAGATCCGCCGCGCCTACGAGTTGGCGCTTCAGATCAGCACGCCGGATGTATGGGCCTCCTTCATTGCGACCTATCCTCACAGCTTCTACTCCGAACTGGCCAAGGCGCAGCACCGCAAGCTGATGGAAGACGCCGCGCGGTCCGCGACCGCGCAGGAGCAGCTAAGGATCGCGGCCGACAAGGCTGCAGCGGCCAGGACTGCGGAAGCGGCCAGGGCCGCCGAACAGACGCGCCTTGCGGCCGAAAGGAAGAGGCGTGAGGATGCCGCCAGGGACGCGGAGGCGAAAGCAGCCGAGCAGAAGGCGGCGGAGGTCGAGCGCGCCCGGCAGATTGCCGAGGCAAAGGCGCAAGAGCAGGCCCGGCTCGCCGCCGATCTGGCTGCGAAGGCCAAGGCTGCGGAGGAAGCGAGGGTCGCCGAGCAAGCGCGTCTCATAGCCAGCAAGAAGGCGCGCGAGGAGGAGGCCGCAAAGGCGGCCGAGGCCAGGGCGGCCGAGCAGAAGGCCGCCGAGGGCGAGCGCGCGCGGCAGCTCGTCGAGGCGAAGGCGCAGGAACAGGCACGCCGCGTGGCTGAGCAGGCAGCAAAGGCCAAGGCGGCCGAAGAAGCCAAGGCAGCCGAACAGGCGCGTCTTGCGGCAGAGAAGAGGGTGCGCGAGGACGCCGCCAAGGCTGCGGAGGTCAAGGCTGCAGAGGTCAAGGCTGCAGAGGTCAAGGCTGCGGAAGCCAGGGCTGCAGAAGCCAAGGCTGCAGAAGCCAAGGCCGCAGAGCAGAAGGCTGCCGAGGCTGAGCGCGCACGGCAGGTGGCTGCGGCAAAGGCGCAGGAGCAGGTGAGGCTCGCGGCCGAGCAGGCTGCGAAGGCGAAGGCATCCGAAGAAGCCAAGATTGCTGAAAGGGCGGCCGAACAGGCGCGCCTTGCGGCCGAGCAGCGGGCACGCGAAGAGGCTGCGGAGGCTCAGCGCAAGCTTGCGGAGCAGGCGAAGCCTGGCACGGACGACGGCAAGGCGCGCGATCCGAAGGCCGCGACCCAGCTCGCTGCTTTGTCTCCCGATCTCGAGAGTGCAGCCAAGCCGGCACAGCAGGCTGCGTCCGATATTCCTCGCCTGCTGCAAGGCGAACTGCGCCGGGTCGGCTGCCTGAAAGGCGAGATCAGCAGCTCCTGGAATGAGGCAGCGCAAAAGTCACTCCAGCTTTTCAACAAGAACGCCGGCACGAAATTCGATGTGAAGCTTGCGAGCGTCGATGCGCTGGAGTCCATTCGCGTGCGTCCTGCACGGGTTTGCCCGCTGATCTGCGAGCATGGCTTCCGGCCGAGCGGCGAGGACTGCGTCAGGATCAGTTGCGAGGCCAATTACGAGCTCGGCGACGACAACACCTGCGAGCGCGTCCGGCCGAAGCGCCCGGCGCGGCGCGAGGCCCCGCCTGTCGCCGCAAAACCACCCGCCGAACGCCCCGCTGCGACCGAGCCGGCGCCGTCAGGCACGCCCGGGCAGAAGCGCAGTGTGAAGGAAGTCGAAGCGCTCTGGGCGAAATGCTCCAACAATGGCCACACCGGGCGGAATAACCGGACTTTCAGCCGGGTGAATGCCTGCGTCATGCGGGGCATGTGATCCCGGCCACGCTGGCCAGCCTGGTTTTGCGAATTTTGGGTGTCAGCTGCTGCGCAAATTGCGGCTTCATCAGCTCTTAACGATCACGCTTTCCTGATGACTGACGAATATTGACTTTCATCAGTGATTAGTCGACATTCCTCTCATTGCAGCCGAGGGAGTGTCCTCCGATGTTCGTCCGATCCGTTTTGTCCAGCTATTCGAGGCTCTTGGCGGGTATTTCGCTGGCGCTGATGGCTGCCGCCCTCGCGGGGTGCAATGACACCGTCGCTGAAAAGGCCGAGCCGCCGCGGCCGGTTCTCGTCGCCACCGCCCATTATGATGCCGAAAAGCCCGAGCGCAGCTTCGTCGGCACCATCAGGCCGCGGATCGAGAGCGATCTGGGCTTTCGGGTTGCCGGCAAGGTCGCCAAGCGTCTGGTCGAAGTCGGCCAGACCGTCGAGATCGGCCAGCCGCTCGCGGTCCTCGATGAGGTCGATCTGAAGCTCCAGGCCGAGCAAGCCGTTGCCGAGCAGACCGCTGCGACCGGCGTGCTGGCCCAGGCCGCCGCCGCCGAGCAGCGCGCCAAGGATTTGAAGGCCAAGGGCTGGACCACCGACGCGCAGCTGGATTCGAGCCGCGCCGCCGCCGACGAGGCCCGCGCCCGCCTGAACCGGGCCGAGCGCTCGGTTGAACTGACCAACAATTCCCTTTCCTACGCGACGCTCAACGCCGACGCCCGTGGCGTCGTCACCGCAACGCTGATCGAGCCCGGCCAGGTGGTTGCCGCAGGCCAGACCTCGATCCGTGTCGCCCGCTTTGCCGAAAAGGAAGCGGTCGTCGCGATCCCTGAGACGCTGGTCGGACGTGCCAAATCGGGCGCCGCCAGCGTCACTCTTTGGTCGGAGCCGGGCAAGAAATATACGGCCAGGCTGCGCGAGATCGCGCCAACCGCGGATCCTGCGACGCGCACTTATCTCGCCAAGTTTTCGCTGCCCGAGGCCGACGACAAGGTCTCGCTCGGCATGACTGCGACGCTGACGCTGTCGGACGCTGCGACCGAGCGCGTCGCGCGGCTGCCGCTGTCGGCGCTGTTCAACGAAGGCGGCAAGCCGTCCTTCTACGTCGTCGACGACAACGGCGCGGTCACGCTGAAGCCGGTCGTGGTGAAGTCCTATGAGAGCAACGACGTCGTCATCGCCGGTGGCGTGGAAGAGGGCGCCAAGATCGTCGCCCTCGGTGTGCAGAAGCTCGATCCGGGCCAGAGGGTGCGGATCGTCTCGTCACTGTCCTTTTAGGTCTCGCTTACGAGCTACGTCGTGTGAGGTGAGTTTCGGCCCAAGCGCAAATGCTTTGGCTGAAGCGGCGAAGCGATCCAGAACCTGCCCAGCCCCCTGGATTGCTTCGCTGCCTCGCGACGACGCGTTGAACAGAGTGGCTGTAGTTTTTTTTGTAACCGGATCATCTTTGGAGAGTGCGATGAAGCGCTTCAATCTTTCGGCCTGGGCCGTCAGCCATCCGACGCTGATCCTGTTCCTGATGCTCATACTCGGCGTCGCCGGGTTCTTCTCCTATCAGAAGCTCGGACGTGCCGAGGATCCGTTCTTCACGGTGAAGGTGGTCAACGTCTCCGTGCTATGGCCGGGCGCGACCGCGCAGGAAATGCAGGCGCAGGTCGCCGATCCCATCGAGAAGAAAATCCAGGAGCTGCCTTATTTCGAGAAGGTGCAGACCTATTCCAAGCCCGGCTTCACCGCGCTGCAGGTCACCTTCCGCGACTCCACGCCCCCGAAGGACGTGCCGTATCTCTTTTATCTGCTGCGCAAGAAGCTGGCCGACGTGCAGGGCCAGTTGCCTGCGGGGATTCTGGGACCCGTCGTCAACGACGAGTTCTCCGACGTCGATTCCATCCTCTACATGATGACCGGCGACGGCGCCGACTACGCCCAACTCAAGAAGGTCTCGGAGGGCTTCCGGCAGCGCCTTCTGAAGGTGCCGGGCGTGACCAAGGTTGACGTCTACGGCAACCAGGATGAGCGCATCTTCGTCGAGTTCAGCCATGCGAAGCTCGCCACGCTCGGCATCACGCCGCAGGCGCTGTTCGATTCGCTCGCCAAGCAGAACAACGTGACGCCGGCCGGCACGGTCGAGACTTCGTCGCAGCGGGTGCCGCTGCGCGTGACCGGTGCGCTCGACGGCGCCAAGGCCGTCGCCGAAACCCCGGTCGAGAGCAACGGTCGCGTGTTCCGCCTCGGCGACATCGCCACCGTCACCCATGGCTATGTCGACCCGCCGAGCTTCATCGTGCGCCAGGAAGGCAAGGCCGCGATCGGCATCGGCGTCGTCACCGCCAAGGGCGCCAACATCCTCGATCTCGGCAAGGAGGTCGAGAAGGCGACGGCTGAATTCATGAAGGCGGTGCCGCAGGGCGTCGACGTCAAGCTGATCGCCGACCAGCCCAAGGTGGTCGAGCACGCCGTCAGCGAGTTTGTGCACTCCTTCATGGAAGCCCTCGTCATTGTGCTGTTCGTGTCGTTCCTGGCGCTGGGCTGGCGTACCGGCATCGTGGTCGCGCTGTCGGTGCCTCTGGTGCTCGGCATCGTCTTCGTCGTCATGAACACGATGTCGCTCGACCTGCACCGCATCACGCTCGGTGCGCTGATCATCGCGCTCGGCCTCTTGGTGGATGACGCCATCATCGCCGTCGAGATGATGGTGGTGAAAATGGAGCAGGGCTGGGACCGCATGCGTGCGGCGTCCTTTGCCTGGGAATCAACTGCGTTTCCGATGCTCACGGGAACGCTGGTCACGGCCGCTGGCTTCCTCCCCATCGGCTTTGCCAATTCCGCGGTCGGCGAATATGCCGGCAGCATCTTCTGGATCGTGGCGATCGCGCTGGTCGCGTCCTGGTTCGTGGCGGTGATCTTCACGCCCTATATCGGCGTCATGCTGCTGCCCAACATCAAGGTGCACCACAATCACGATCCGCACGCGGTCTACGAGACCCGCATGTATCGGGGCCTGCGCGCCATCGTGCAGTGGTGCGTCAACCACCGCATCACCGTGGTGGCCGCGACCGTCGGCGTCTTCATCGCCTCGATCGTCGGCTTCGGCCACGTCCAGCAGCAGTTCTTCCCGCTGTCCGAGCGCCCGGAGCTGTTCCTCCAGCTGCGCCTGCCCGAGGGTACCGCCTTCAACGTCACGGAAAAGGCGGTGAAGAAGGCCGAGACCATGCTCAAGGACGACAAGGACATCGAGACCTACACGGCCTATGTCGGGCAGGGTTCGCCGCGCTTCTGGCTCGGCCTCAATCCGCAGCTTCCGAACGAGGCGTTTGCCGAAATCGTCATCGTCGCAAAGGGCGTCGAGGCGCGCGAGCGCATCAAGGCCAAGCTTGAAAACGCCGTTGCCGACGGCGCGCTCAACGAGGCCCGCGTGCGCGTCGACCGCTTCAATTTCGGTCCTCCCGTTGGTTTTCCCGTGCAGTTTCGCGTCATCGGCCCCGACGCCAACAAGGTGCGCGAGATCGCCTATCAGGTCCGCGACGTCATGCGGCAGAACAAGAGCGTCAAGGACGTCCAGCTCGACTGGAACGAGCAGTCGCCTTACCTCAAGCTCGTCGTCGACCAGGACCGCGCCCGCGCCATGGGCCTGACCCCGCAGGACGTGTCGCAGGCGCTGTCGATGCTGATCTCGGGCTCACAGGTGACGACCGTGCGCGACGGCATCGAGAAGGTCGGCGTGGTCGCGCGCGCTGTCTCGTCCGAACGGCTCGACCTCGGCGCAGTCGGCGATCTCACCATCACCTCGCGTAACGGCGTGGCCGTGCCGCTGCAGCAGATCGCCAAGATCGAGTATGCCCACGAGGAGCCGATCATGTGGCGGCGTAACCGCGACATGGCGATCACCGTGCGCTCCGACGTCGTCGACGGCGTGCAGGCGCCCGACGTCACCGGCCAGATCGCGCCGAAGCTGAAGGCTATCAAGGACAACCTCGAGCCGGCCTACCGCATCGAGGCGGGCGGCGCGTTCGAGGAATCCGCCAAGGGCAACGCCTCGATCTTCATTCTCTTCCCGCTGATGGTCATGGTGATGCTGACGCTGCTGATGTTCCAGCTGCAGAGCTTCTCGCGCCTGATCCTGGTGTTCCTGACCGCGCCGCTCGGCATCGTCGGCGCCTCCTTCGGGCTCAATATCGCCAACGCGCCGTTCGGCTTCGTGGCGCTGCTCGGCCTGATCGCGCTCGCCGGCATGATCATGCGCAACGCGGTCATCCTGGTCGATCAGATCGAGACCGACGTCTCGCACGGCCTGACCCGCCGCGAGGCGATCGTCGAGGCCACCGTCCGCCGCGCCCGTCCGGTGGTGCTGACGGCGCTTGCCGCCATCCTCGCCATGATCCCGCTGTCGCGCTCGGCGTTCTGGGGCCCGATGGCCATCACCATCATGGGCGGATTGTTCGTTGCGACCTTCCTGACGCTGCTGTACCTGCCGGGTCTCTACGCCCTCTGGTTCCGCAAGAGCCTGGATGAGGCGGGCACGCCCGAGCAGCCTGCCGCGCCGCAGCATGGGAGCGATGACCAGCACGCAATTCCGCTTGCTGAGGCGGCTGAATAAGTGAAGATAAACTGCTGATTGACGAGTCCTGACAGATGACATTGGTTTCGGAACATATCGAAGGCGACACCCGGGATCGTATTCTCGAGGTGGCCGAGCGGCTGTTCCGCCAGATCGGTTATCTCAAGACCACGGTCGGCGACATCGCCAAGGAGCTCAAGATGAGCCCCGCCAACGTCTATCGCTTCTTCGAATCGAAGAAGGCGATTCATCAGGCGGTGGCCCGTTCGCTGATGGGCGAGGTCGAGCTGGAAGCACAGCGGATCGTGGCCAGGCCGGGTCCGGTACTGCCGCGCTTCCGCGAACTGCTCACCACCATCCATCGCATGAACACCGAGCGCTATGTCGGCGATTCCAAATTGCACGAGATGGTCGAGATCGCGATGCAGGAGGACTGGGACGTCTGCGTCAACCACATGGAGTGCATTGGCGGGGTCGTCGGCCAGATGATCGCGCAAGGTGTGGCTTCCGGCGAGTTCGAGGCGCCGGACCTGCAACTGGCCGCGCTCTGCGCCTGCACCGCGATGATGCGGTTTTTCCACCCCCAGATGATCGCCCAGTGCGCTACCAAGCCGGGCCCGACCATCGACCAGATGATCGATTTCGTCATCGCGGGATTGTCCCCGCGGCACTGACGCGACGACGGGTTTCCTCCTATAAGCAGGCCGACGTAGCCCGGATGGAGCAAAGCGCAATCCGGGATGGTTGAGCGTTGTGCTGCGGCCCCGGATTACGCTTCGCTCCATCCGGGCTACAAGGACCAGGAAAAGCGCCCGTGACCGACAAAGACCTGCACTTCTACGAGCCCGCCAAGGGCCACGGCCTCAAGCACGATCCCTTCAACGCCATCGTCGCGCCGCGGCCGATCGGCTGGATTTCCTCGCGCGACACCAAGGGCCACGTCAACCTCGCGCCCTACAGCTTCTTCAACGCGTTCTGCTATGTCCCCCCGATCATCGGCTTCTCCTCCACGAACTGGAAGGACACGGTCGAGAACATCCAGCAGACCGGCGAGTTCGTCTGGAATCTCGCCACCATGGACCTGGCCAGGCACATGAACGCGACTGCGGCGCACGTCGGGCCTGAGGTCGACGAGTTCGAGGTTGCCGGCCTCACCGCCGTGCCCGGCAGGCTCGTCAACGTGCCGCGCGTCGGCGAGAGTCCCGTCGCCTTCGAATGCAAGGTGTCCGATATCGTCCGGCTCAAGGGCGCCGACGGCAAGGAGGCCAATGCCTGGCTGACGCTCGGCGAGGTCGTCGCCGTCCACATCGACAAGGCCATGATCAAGGACGGCGTCTACCAGACCGCCGCCGCCCGCCCGATTGTCCGCGCCGGCCGCAGCGGTGATTATTTCGAGATCAAGCCGGAAAACATGTTCGAGATGGTGCGGCCGGATTAGGCGCCTCTCTCTCCATCCCGTCATTCCGGGGCGCGCCGCTAGGCGCGAGCCCGGAATCCATTCATCGAGCAACGCTGGCGCACGATGGATTCCGGGCTCACGCTTCGCGTGCCCCGGAATGACGTGAGGACTGGCGCGGCCAGGCCCTCTCCCGGAACCGCCACCACGCCTCGGCCGTTATGGCCCTGGGCGGCCGCCCAGCCGCGTCAATTCGCGTCTTTTCGCAGGTGAAGTGTTCACCTCCGCCGGCCACTTTCCGCTAAAATGCCCCATCACCGCGCCGATGCATGAGGTCCGCCATGAGCTTCCGCCGTGACACCCTGACAAAGCCGATTTTCTCCTGGGCGCGCGGCGTGCTGCCGGCGATGTCGGACACCGAGCGCGAGGCGCTGGAGGCCGGCGACGTCTGGTGGGACGCCGATCTCTTCACCGGCAACCCTGATTGGTCGAAGCTGCTGAAGGTCCCGCAGGCAACGCTGACCGAAGAGGAGCGGGCCTTCCTCAACGGCCCCGTCGACGAGCTCTGCGCCATGCTCGACGAGTGGAAGATCTTTTGGGAATGGCGCGACCTGCCAGCCGATGTCTGGCACTTCATCAAGCGCGAAAAATTCTTCGGCATGATCATTCCGAAAGAGTTCGGCGGCCTCGGCTTCTCGCCCTATGCGCATTCGGAAGTGGTACGCAAGATCTCGACCCGCTCGATCGCCGCCGCGGTGACGGTGATGGTGCCGAACTCGTTGGGCCCGGGTGAGCTCCTGATGCACTTCGGCACGAAGGAGCAGCAGCAGCGCTGGCTGCCGCGACTTGCCGACGGCCGCGACATTCCCTGCTTCGGCCTCACCAGCCCCGAGGCCGGCTCTGATGCCGCCTCGATGGTCGACACCGGCATCATCTGCAAAGGCACCTTCGAGGGCCAGGAGGTGCTCGGCCTGAAGCTCAATTGGCACAAGCGCTACATCACGCTCGGTCCCGTCGCGACGCTGCTTGGCCTCGCCTTCAAGGCCTATGACCCCGATCATCTCGTCGGGAGCCAGGAAGAGCTCGGCATCAGCGTGGCGCTGATCCCGACCAACCTGCCCGGCGTCGAAATCGGCAAACGCCATCTGCCCTCGATGCAGGTGTTCCAGAACGGCCCGAATTGGGGCCGCGAGGTCTTCATTCCGCTCGACTACGTCATCGGCGGCCAGGCGCGGCTGGGGCAGGGCTGGAAGATGCTGATGACGGCGCTCGCCGCCGGCCGCGGCATCTCGTTGCCGTCGCTCTCCGCCGCCGGCGCCGCCTATGCCGCCCGCACCACCGGCGCCTATGCCCGCATCCGCGAGCAGTTCGGCATCTCCATCTCAAAATTCGAGGGCGTCGAGGAGCCGCTCGCCCGCATCGTCGCGACCGCCTATCAGCTCGACGCGGCGCGACGGCTCACTTGCGCCGCGCTGAATGCCGGCATCCATCCCGCCGTCATCTCCGGTATCATGAAGCTGCACGCGACCGAGCGGATGCGCACCGCGGTCGACGATGCCATGGACATTCATGGCGGCAAGGCCGTGATCGACGGTCCGCAAAACTATCTCGGCAATCTCCACCGCGCCGTCCCCGTCGGCATCACCGTCGAGGGCGCCAATATCCTCACCCGCAATCTCATCGTGTTCGGACAGGGCGCCATCCGCGCCCATCCCTATCTGCTCGACGAGATGAATGCGCTCGCGGATACCGATCGCGAGCGCGGGCTCACCGCCTTCGACAAGGCGTTCTGGAAGCATGTCGGCCACAGCTTCGAGACACTCTTGCGCGCGTTCGGCCGGAGCTGGAGCTTTGGTGTCTTCGCGCTCGCACCCGACGCCGGCGACGCCAGGCCATTCTATCGTCAACTCTCGCGCTACTCCGCGGCGTTTGCCCTCTGCGCCGATATGGCGCTGCTGACGCTCGGCGGCGCGCTCAAGCGCAAGGAGATGCTGTCGGCGCGCTTCGGCGACATCCTGTCCGAGCTGTATCTGCTCTCGGCCGCGCTGAAACGCTGGCAGGACGAGGGCCGGCAGAAGGAGGACTTTGCCGCGCTCGAATGGTGCATGGCGACGGGCTTCCGGACCATCGAGAACCGGCTTGCGGAAATTCTCGCCAATCTGCCGAACCGCTTCGTCGCAGGCATTCTCAAATTCGTGGTCCAGCCCTTCGGTGCCCGCGTGCTGGGTCCCTCCGACCGGGTCGTGCATCAATGCGCGAGCCTCGTGCTGGAGCCGTCGGCCGCGCGCGACCGCCTCACGCCCGATCTCGCTTATGTCGACGACCATGGCGGCTTCGCCCGGCTGGAGCGCGCGTTCAACCTGGTCGCAGGCACGGACGCCATCGCCAGGCGCATGCGCGCGGCTCATATGAGCGAATGGAAGGATGCGGTGGCCAAGGGCGTGATCACGCAGGCGGAGGGCGAGCAGCTGGCCGCGGCCCGCGAAGCCGTCACTGAAGTGATCGAGGTCGACGATTTTGCGCCGGAGGCGCTGTCGCCGATTTACAAGAAATCCGGCGACGTGCATCAGTTCTTCCAGGAACTCGGTGAACAGAGGGCGGCGAGCTGATGGCACGACCGGTTTTCATCGTCGACGGCAGCCGGACGCCGTTTTTGAAGGCGCGTTCGGGGCCGGGGCCGTTCACGCCGGTCGACCTCGCCGTGCAATGCGGCCGGCCGCTGCTGGCGCGCCAGCCGTTTTCGCCTGATACCTTCGACCAGGTCATCCTCGGCTGCGTCAACGTGATCGCGGACGAGATGAACCCTGCTCGCGTGGCCGCGCTTCGGCTCGGCATGGGCGAAGACATGGTCGCCTTCACCGTGCAGATCAATTGCGGCTCGGGCATGCAGTCGATCGACACCGCCTACCGCTACATCCGCGAGGGCCATGCCGACATGATCCTCGCCGGCGGCACCGAGGCCTTGAGCCACGCGCCGCTGGTCTGGCCCAATTCCGGCGTGCGCTGGTTCGCCGGCCTCGCCACCGCCAGGGGTGTCGCCGCGAAGCTTGCCGCAGCCTTCAAGCTGCGGCCGCGCTATCTCAAACCGATCATCGGCCTCGAGCGCGGGCTGACCGATCCCATTACCGACCTGAACATGGGCCAGACGGCCGAAGTCGTCGGCCATCTCTTCGGCATCACCCGTGCGCAGTCCGATGCCTATGCCGCCGAGAGCCATCGCCGGCTCGCGCAGGCGCAGGCACAAGGCTTTCTCAAGGGCGAAGTCGAAACCGCGTTCTCCCGTGACGGAAAATTCTTCGACCATGATGATGGCGTGCGTCCGGACTCGACGGCCGAGACGCTCGCAAAGCTGAGGCCGGTGTTCGAGCGTCCCTGGGGCCAGGTCACTGCCGGCAATTCCTCGCAGATCACCGACGGCGCGTCCTGGGTGATCCTGGCGTCTGACGAAGCGGTCGCCAGGCACAAGCTGACGCCGAAGGCCGTCATCGTCGACAGCAACTGGGCCGCACTTGATCCAAGCATCATGGGTCTCGGTCCCGTGATGTCGGCGACGCCGCTGCTGAAGCGCAACGATCTCACCATCCAGGACGTCGAGACCTGGGAGCTCAACGAAGCGTTCGCCACCCAGGTGCTCGGCTGCCTCGCCGCCTGGAATGACGACAAGTTCTGCCGCGAGATCTTGGGGCTGGACGGCGCGGCCGGTGAGATCGACCGCGCAAAACTCAATGTCGATGGCGGCGCTATCTCGCTCGGGCATCCCGTCGGCACCTCCGGAAACCGCATCGTGCTGCATCTCGTCAATACGATGAAGCGGCTCGGCACGCGGCGCGGGGTTGCCACCGAATGCATTGGCGGCGGGCTCGGCGGCGCCATGCTGATCGAGGCGGTGTGATCATGGATTCCAAGATCATGACCGCGCTCGGCGACCGCGTGCTGGAGCTCGGGCCCAAGCCCGCTGCCGATGGTCCCTACAAGCACTTCAAGCTGACGCGCGACGCCGACGGCGTTGCCTGGCTGCTGTTCGATCGCGCTGACGCTAGCGCCAATACGCTATCCTCGGACGTGATGGAGGAGTTCGACGCCGTGCTTGCGGCGATCGAGACCGAGCGTCCTGCCGGCCTCGTGATCCGCTCCGCAAAGCCGTCCGGCTTCATCGCGGGCGCCGACGTCAACGAATTTCGCGGCGCCGATGATGCCGGGATGGTGGAGACGCGGATCCGCGCCGCCCATGCCGTGGTCGACCATCTGGAAGCGCTGAAGCTGCCGACGGTCGCGGTGATCCACGGCTTCTGCCTCGGCGGCGGGCTCGAAGTCGCGCTCGCCTGCCAATCGCGCATCGCGATCGACGGCGCGCGCTTCGGCTTCCCCGAGGTGATGCTGGGCCTGCATCCCGGGCTCGGCGGCACCGCGCGTTTCACAGCGCTGGTCAATCCGACCCAATCCATGGCCTTGATGTTGACCGGCCGCACCATCGATGCCCGCCGTGCCAAATCGCTCGGCCTCGTCGACACCGTGACGCAGGAACGCCACGTTCGCAATGCCGTCAAGGATGCGCTGTTCGGCCGCCTCAAGCGGGCGCGGCCGGGCTTTCTGACGCGTGCGGCTAATTTCGGCCCGGTGCGCGGGCTGCTGGCCAGGCGGATGCGCTCGGAGGCGGCGAAGGCCGCGTCGCGCGAGCATTATCCGGCGCCCTATGCCTTGATCGATCTCTGGGAGACCCATGGCGGCAGCAAGGCCGCGATGCTCAGGGCAGAGCAGGCATCGTTCGCCAAGCTGATGGTGACGCCGACCGCGCAGAATTTGATCCGCGTGTTCTTCCTGCGGGAGCAGATGAAGAAGGCGGCAGGCCCCGGCAACACGATCAAGCATGTCCACGTCATCGGCGCCGGCGCTATGGGCGGGGATATCGCGGCTTGGTGTGCCGGGCAGGGGCTGCGCGTCTCGCTCGCCGACATGAAGGCGGAGCCGATTGCGGGCGCGGTCAAGCGCGCCGCCGAGCTCTACGGCAAGATCATCCGCAAGCCGACCGAGGTGCGCGACGCGCTCGATCGCCTGATCCCGGACATGGACGGGGACGGCGTCCGCAACGCAGATCTCATCATCGAGGCGGTCCCGGAGAAGCTCGAGCTGAAGCAGAAGGTCTATGCCGGCCTCGAGCCGCGAATGAAGCCGGGCGCGATTCTCGCGACCAACACCTCGAGCATTCCGCTCCAGGATTTGCGCACCACATTGGCGCGCCCGGAGCGGCTGGTCGGCCTTCACTTCTTCAACCCGGTGTCGCGGTTGCAGCTGGTGGAAGTCGTCAGCCATGACGGTAACGATACGCAGGTGCTGAAGCAGGCACTCGCCTTCGTCGGCGCGATCGATCGGCTGCCGTTGTCGGTGAAGAGCTCGCCGGGCTTCCTCGTCAACCGCGCGCTGACGCCTTACATGCTGGAAGCGATGGTGATGCTGGACGAGAAGATCGACCAGCGCCTGATCGACGCCGCCGCGGAGCAGTTCGGCATGCCGATGGGGCCGATCGAACTGGCCGACCAGGTCGGGCTCGACATTTGTCTCGATGTCGGCGACATGCTGCGCACCAAGTTCGGCGATCTGCTGCCGCCGACGCCGGCCTGGCTGCGCGAGAAGGTCGCCAAGGGCGAACTCGGCCGCAAGACCGGCAAGGGCTTTTATGTCTGGCGCGACGGCAAGGCCGAGAAGGCGCCGTTGCCCGAAACCGGTCCGCGCGTCACCGACCAGATGATCGACCGCCTGGTGCTGCCGATGTCCAACGTCTGCGTCGCGGCGCTTCGCGAGGGCATCGTGGGTGATGCCGACATGGCCGACGGCGCCATGATCTTCGGCACCGGTTATGCACCATTCCGCGGCGGCCCGTTGAACTATGCGCGCACGCGTGGCGTGGATCATGTTGTATCCACCTTGCGCGCGCTGGCCGGGAGATTCGGCGAGCGCTTTGCACCGGATCCGGGCTGGGACAATTTCAAGTGAGCAGCTTCAAGTGCGCAATTTTCAAGTGAGCAATCTTCAAGCGAGAGCGGCATGAACGAGCAAGCCAATGCCGGGCCGAGCGGCGATCTCTGCATCCGCACGCTGGCGATGCCTGCCGACACCAACGCAAACGGCGACATCTTCGGGGGCTGGCTGCTCAGCCAGATGGACGTCGGCGGCGGCGTGTTTGCGTCAAAGGTCGCAAAGTCGCGCACGGTGACCGTCGCCATCGAGGCGATGAATTTCCGCAAGGCCGTCTATGTCGGCGATCTCGTTTCGGTTCACGCCAACCTCGTTCGCGTCGGGCGCACCTCCATCACCGTGCATCTGGAAGCGTGGGCGCTGCGCCGCGGCGAGCAGCAACCGTTCCTCGTCACCGACGGCAACTTCACCTACGTGTCGATCGACGAGCACGGTCGTCCGCAACCGGTTCGCCCGACCGACACTGCGATCGCGACCTAATCGCGCGCGGCGTTGCGTCTCAGCTCGCGTGCGGCGCGGCCAAACGCGGCGCGACTGAGTCACGGCGCCGCGGCTTTGCCAAGAACCAGTCATAAAACGGATGAGGTCCCAGCGTACTACATCGCGTGTCGATTCGGGGTGGAAACCGGCTGATTTGCCCGAGGAACTTTCGGGCGGCGATCCGGTTATTTGCCCGCACTGAGGAATCTACGGGCCATGCCGGACAGCTACATCATCGAAGTTAATTCAGAGACCGCGGGAATCGTTGTTCGTGGCCAGGGCGGTTATTGCTTTTTCGCATCGTCCCACCAATTCAACCGTCTCGAAGGCCAGCTCTTCCGCAACGCCCGCGAAGCCGAGCGCGCCGCGCGCAAGCTGCTTAACGGTGATGTGAAGGAAGCGGCGTAGTAGCCGCGAACACCGTTATCCCTTCTCCCCTTGTGGGAGAAGGTGGCGCGCAGCGCCGGATGAGGGGTTGTTTCAGAAAATTCAACTGTGAGAGGTTCACTCGCTGAGAGAGACCCCTCACCCGTCTCGCCGCTGCGCGGCGAGCCACCCTCTCCCGCAAGGGGAGAGGGTAAGAACTCGAATCACAACTTCGTCGCAGACCGCGAGAGCAGCTTCCAATCGTCGCCCTGCTTCTGCCAGTTCATCAGGATGTGAAGGTTGGTCGGCACTTTTTTCCCATCGGCCGCCATCTCCTGTTCCGCTACCCAGTGGAAACGCACGATCGCGGCGGGGCCGACGACCTTGATGGTCGGGTCCTTGTACTCGATCGACAGGAATTTGGATTTGCCGTCGGTGGCGTTGGCGACGAAGGTCGCCTTGTCCTCGACCTTGCCGCTGGAATGGCTGTAGCTCACCTCGTCGGCGCAGAGGGCGCCGAGCGCCTTGGGATCGGCCGCGATCTGGGCGAGACGGAACGCCTCGACCTTCTTCGCCACGGCTTCCTCGTCCGCCGAGGCCGCCAGCACCGGCGTCGTGAGCGCTGAAACTGCAAGAGTGGAGACGGCAAGAGCTGGGACTGCAAGAGTCGAGAGAGCCAGATCGCGTCGGTTGATCGTCATCGTTTCCTCCTTTTTGATCTTGCACGGAGTGTTGCAGCCACGTGCGACTTTGTCGAGTGTCGCGTATTGGTCATGCACGTGCGTCATTGCGCGATTGGCGCTGTATTGATACGGCTTTCGTATTGATGCGTCATATATTCGGGAAAGTACGGACATGATTGAGGCTATCGGCAGGGCGTTGCTGTTCGACATCGACGGTACGCTCGCCAACACCGATCCGCTGCACCTGAAGGCCTTCAATCAGGTGCTCGGCCCGCGCGGCCATGTCTTCGATCACGCGCGCTTCTCCCGAGAGCTGCAAGGCTTCGCGAATGTATCGATCGGCGAGCGCTTTCTGCCCGACGAGGCGCCCGAACGGCGTGCCATGATCCTCGATGAGAAGGAGGAAGTCTTCCGCACACTTGTCGCCGGGCAGATCGAGCCGCTGCCGGGCCTGATGGCGCTGCTCGACAGGGCGGATGCGACCGGTATTCCCATGGTGGCTGTGACCAACGCCCCGCGACTCAATGCGGAGCTGCTGCTGTCCGGCCTCGGCATCACGCACCGCTTCAGGGCGCTCGTGATCGGTGCCGAGCTGTTGCACGGCAAGCCGCATCCGCTGCCTTATCAGGAAGGGTTGCGCTTTGCCGGCGCCAGCGCGATGGCCTCGATCGCGTTCGAGGACTCCCGCACCGGTGTGCAATCGGCCGCAGCGGCCGGTATTCCGACAATTGGCATCCGGACCAGCCTCAGCCATGCTGATCTCGTCGCCGCCGGGGCTATCGCTTCCGCCAGCGCCTTCGACGATCCGGACCTGCTCGCGCGCCTCGCTGCCGCAATGGCGTGGTGAGGACCTTCGTCCGTTAACCGTGATCGGCGCGCGCATTGACCGAACGCGCGAACCGCCGCACCATGCAGCTTCCTGACTTGAGGCCATCGCCGTGACCGGACTGACCCATCGCCAAGCCGAAATCCTCAACATCGCGCGCGCTTCGGGCCGCGTCATGGTCGAGGAGCTGGCGCGCCGGTTCGAGGTCTCGGCGCAGACCATCCGCAAGGATCTCAACGATCTCTGCGAGCGGAGATCGCTGACCCGCATCCATGGTGGCGCGATCATTGCTTCCGGCGTGGAAAATCTCGCCTACGAGGCGCGGCGCTTCGTTGCCGCTGACGAGAAGAAGGCGATTGGAGCCGCGGCCGCCTCGCTGATCCCGAACGGCTGCTCGCTCTTCATCAACATCGGCACCACGACCGAGGAGGTGGCGAGCGCGCTGACCTCGCACGAGGACCTCCTCGTCATCACCAACAATCTGAACGTCGCCATGCTGCTGTACCGCCATCCTCGCATCGAGGTGGTGGTCGCCGGCGGCACGGTACGACGCGCCGACGGCGCCGTGGTCGGCTCGACCGCGACGCAGCTCATCGGCCAGTTCAAGGTCGACTACGCCATCATCGGCGCGTCAGCGATCGACGAGGAGGGCGCGCTGCTCGACTTCGACTATCGCGAGGTGCAGGTGGCGCAGGCCATCATCGCCAATGCCCGCAGCGTCATGCTGGTCGCCGATTCCACAAAACTCCGGCGCAGCGCGCCGGTGCGCATCGCCCATATCAGCCAGATCCAGACCTTCGTCACCGACCAGGAATTGCCCGAGCGCCTCGCCACCATCTGCCACGGCAAGGGCATCGAGGTGATGGCGGCGATGCCGAAGGGAGCCGATGTTGATGAGGCTCAGGCCGATGTCCAGGATGCAGCCCCCGATTCGGCGCCGGTGGTGCGGCTGAGGTAGGACTACGGGTTGTCCCACGGGTTGAGCAGCGGTACGCCGAATACCGCAAAATCCTTCACATTGCGCGTGACGAGCATGAGGTTGTGTGCGAGCGCGGTCGCGGCAAAGAAGCCGTCCATGACAGACAAGGCGACGCCGCTCCTGCGGCTCTGAGCCATCAGGTCACCCCAGCGTTCCGCCACCGCGTGGTCGATCGACAGGGTGCGCCCGGCAAAACGCTCCGGCAGATCGTGGGCAAGCCAGGCGGCCAGTGCTGCGCGCCGACGGCCGTCCTCCAGCAATGCGATGCCGCGGCGAAGCTCGGCGATCGATGCCACGCTGATGAACGCACGATCCTCGTCGATCGTATCAAGCCATGACAAGACTTTCGGCGAAGGGGCCGGCCTCTGGACCTCCGACAATACGTTGGTGTCGAGCAGCAGATTCACGGCGTCTCGTCGTGCGGCGCGTCGTGCACGCGGTCAAGCTCGAGATCGGCGCTGCTCAGCGGCGAAGCCAGCAGGAATTCGGCTAGGGTACCTTTGCGCGCCGTCTTGCGCGCCCATTCCTCGGCGGAAACGATCACCGCATTGGGCTTGCCGTGTCGGGTGATGATTTGCGGGCCGGCTTGGGCACGCTCGATCACCTCGGAGAGCCGGGCCTTGGCGTGGGCAAGCGTCCACGAGTCAGTCGCTGGTGCAGTGCTGTGTTCTGTCATGCAGATAAAAGACCAATATGACTATTGTAACTAATAATGATCGTCAACGACTTTTCAAGAGCAATAATGCTGCTCGTATCCCTCCTGACCTGCCCATTTTGCCGCCCATGTGCCCACTCAAAAGTTCCGCTTTCACTTCCTTTCTCCCCTCTTTCATCTTGCTTTCGTTTTTTGGTGTGATCTAATCAAAAACGAAAGTAACCGCTCGATTGAACGGGCGGTCGCCGGGGGATGCGTCTGTTGGAGCGTATTTTTGACCTCGCCATTATTGGAGGCGGTGTTAACGGCTGTGGCATCGCGCGCGACGCGGTGGGCCGCGGCAACACGGTTTTCCTGTGCGAAATGAACGATCTGGCGAGCGGGACCTCGTCCTGGTCGACCAAGCTGGTGCATGGCGGCCTGCGCTATCTCGAATATTACGAGTTTCGGCTGGTCCGCGAGGCGCTGATCGAGCGCGAGATTCTCTGGGGCATCGCGCCCCACATCATCCGCCCCCTGCGTTTCGTCTTGCCGCACCATGCGGGCTTAAGGCCTGCTTGGCTGCTGCGCCTCGGCCTCTTCCTCTATGACCACATCGGCGGCCGTCATCTGTTGCCGGCGACGCGCTCGGTCGACCTTGGGCGTGACGAGGTCGGCCGGCCGCTGATCCCCAACCGCTACGGCCGCGCATTCGAATATTCCGACTGCTTCGTCGACGATGCCCGTCTCGTCGTGCTCAACGCGCGCGATGCCGCCGACAAGGGCGCCGAGATCCGCACCCGCACGCGCGCAACGGATATCAAACAATCAGACGGCATCTGGACCGTCGGCATGATCGATACGCTGACAGGCGCGCGCTCGTCGATCCAGGCCCGTGCGCTGGTCAATGCCGGCGGGCCCTGGGTCGAGGATGTGCTCGGCCGCGGCGCCGGCGTCAACGCGAAAGCCAAGGTACGCCTGGTGCAGGGCTCGCACATCGTCGTGAAAAAACTCTATGACCACGACCGCGCCTACATGTTCCAGAATGCCGATGGCCGCATCATCTTCGTCATTCCCTATCAGGACGATTTTACGCTGATCGGCACCACCGACCGCGACTATGACGGCGATCCCGCCAAGGTGAAGGCGACGGCCGAGGAGATCCAGTATCTCTGCACGGCAGCAAGCGAATACCTGGCCAAGCCTGTCACGCCTGACGACGTGGTCTGGACCTATTCCGGCGTGCGTCCGCTCTACGACGACGGCGCCAGCGAAGCCAAGGCCGCGACGCGCGACTATGTGTTCGAGCTCGACACGCCCGGCGGCGTGCCGCTGCTGTCGATCTATGGCGGCAAGATCACGACCTACCGCCGTCTCGCCGAGGAGGCGCTGGAGCGGCTCGGGCCCTATCTTCGCAGTGCGAAAGCGCGCGAAGGCTGGACCGGCAAATGGCCGCTGCCCGGCGGCGACATGGGCGTGTCCGATGTCGACGGCCTGATCGCCGAGCTTCAGCGCGGCTATCCTTTCCTCAGCCATGAGCACGCGCGGCGCCTCGCACGCGCCTATGGCACGAGGGCGATCAAGCTGCTTGGGGATGCGAAATCGGCGGCCGATCTCGGCCGGGCCTTCGGTGCGACGCTGACCGAGCGCGAGGTCCGCTATCTCATGGCCAACGAATGGGCCGTCACCGCCGACGACGTCGTCTGGCGCCGTTCCAAGCTCGGCCTGCGACTAAGTGCCGACGAGATCGCGGCGCTTGACGACTGGATCAGGACCCACGCCGTGCAGCAAAGTCCCCTGCTGGAAGCGGGAGGACGCTCATGACCGTGACACTCGATCACGTGACCCGGACTGTCGACGGTATCCCACATATCCGCGACGTCTCGCTGACGCTCGAGAGCGGCACGCTCAACGTGCTGCTCGGGCCGACGCTGTCGGGCAAGACCTCGATCATGCGGCTGCTCGCTGGCCTCGACAAGCCGACATCGGGCAAGCTGCTGGTCAATGGCAAGGACGTCACCGGTGTCGACGTGCGCCAGCGCTCGGTCGCCATGGTCTATCAGCAGTTCATCAACTACCCCTCGCTGTCGGTCTACGAGAACATCGCTTCGCCCTTGCGCGTGCAGGGCAAGCCGCGCGCCGAGATCGAGGCGCGGGTCGCGGAAGCCGCCCGGCTGCTCCGGCTCGAGCCGTTCCTGAAGCGCACACCGCTCCAGCTTTCCGGCGGCCAGCAGCAGCGAACCGCGATGGCGCGCGCGCTGGTGAAGGGCGCCGACCTCGTGCTGCTCGATGAGCCGCTCGCCAATCTCGACTACAAGCTGCGCGAGGAGCTGCGCACCGAATTGCCGCGCATCTTCGAGGCGTCCGGCGCGATCTTCGTTTATGCCACCACCGAGCCGACCGAGGCGCTGCTGCTCGGCGGCAACACGGTGTGCATGTGGGAGGGGAAGGCGCTCCAGACCGGCGAGACGCCGAGCGTTTACCGGCGGCCGCAGACCTTGCGGGTCGCGCAGGTGTTCTCTGATCCGCCGCTCAATCTCGTCGGCATCGAGAAGAAGAACGGCTCCGTGCAATATGCGGGTGGCATTGCCGCGCCGGCGTCTGGTCTCTATTCCTCGCTCGCGGACGGCGCTTATCGCGTCGGATTTCGCGCCCATCAGCTCGCGCTTGCCAATGGCGAGACGGACCGCCACGCCTTCCATGCCACGGTAACGGTGACCGAGATCACCGGTTCGGAGAGTTTCGTGCATCTGACCCGCGACGGATCGAACTGGGTGGCCGTGCTGCATGGCGTGCACGAGTTCGAGCCCGGCCAGACGCTCGATGCCGTGCTCGATCCCAACGACGTCTTCGTTTTCGATGCGGCAGACCGTTTGGTCGCCGCTCCCGGTCCCATAGCGTTTTCAAGCGAAGTGCCGAGCGGTTCGCGTGAAGAAAACGCGTCAAAGAAAAAAGCCTGAGGGAGATGCGACATGGCCCGCATTGACCTCGTCGATCTCGCGCACTCCTACGGCGGCAATGACGCGCCGCAGGACACCTTTGCTCTCAAGCCTGTCACCATGACCTGGCGGCAGGGTGGCGCCTACGCGCTGCTCGGGCCGTCCGGCTGCGGCAAGACCACGCTGCTCAACGTCATCTCCGGCATCATCACGCCGTCGCGGGGAAAAATCCTGTTCGACGGCGAGGACATCACACCGCTGTCAACCCAGAAGCGCAACATCGCCCAGGTGTTCCAGTTTCCGGTGATCTACGACACCATGACGGTGGGGCAAAATTTGGCGTTCCCTTTGAAGAACCGCGGCGTGCCGAAGGCCGAGATCGACAAGCGCGTCGCCGAGATCGGCCGCCTGCTCGACCTCGAGCCCTATCTGAACCGCAAGGCGACGCGGCTCACCGCCGATGCAAAGCAGAAGATCTCGCTCGGCCGCGGCCTCGTCCGCTCCGACGTCGCCGCCGTGCTGTTCGACGAGCCGCTCACCGTGATCGACCCCGAGCTGAAATGGCAGCTCCGCTCCAAGCTCAAGGCGCTGCATCGCGAGCTCGACCTGACGATGATCTACGTCACCCACGACCAGACCGAAGCGCTGACCTTTGCCGACACCGTGGTGGTCATGCATGACGGCCGCGTGGTGCAGAGCGGCACGCCGGCCGAGCTGTTCGACAAGCCCGCGCACACCTTCGTCGGCTATTTCATCGGCTCGCCCGGCATGAACGTCCTGCCGGCCGAGGTGAGGGGCCGCGAGGCCAAGATCGGCGATCACGTGATCACGCTCAACCGCAGCTACGACAAGCTGCCTGATGGCGCGAAGATCGAGATCGGCGTCCGTCCGGAATTCGTTGAGGCCGTCGCGCCTGCGCCCGGCCTGCTCAGTGCGAAGATTGAACGCGTCGACGACCTCGGCCGTATCCGCTTCGCGCGCGCGCGCCTCGGTGACGCAAAACTCGCAGCGCGCGCGCCGGCCGGCTTCATCAGTCCGGACGGCACGGCCGGCCTGAAATTCGACCCGTCGCACGTCCACGTCTATGCCGACAGCCTTCTGGTGGAGGGAGCCGCCTGATGGACAAGACCGTCAACCAAAAAGCGTGGTTCCTGGTGCTGCCAGTGTTCCTGGTCGTCGCCTTCTCGGCGGTGCTGCCGTTGATGACGGTGGTGAACTATTCAATGCAAGACACCTTCGGCAACAACCAGTTCTTCTGGAATGGTGTCGGCTGGTTCAAGGAATTGCTCGATCCCTCGAGCGATCTCGGCGGCCGCTTCCTGGCCTCGCTCGGCCGCAATCTGTTCTTCTCGCTGGTGATCCTTGCAATTGAGGTGCCGCTCGGCATCGTCGTCGCGCTGTCGATGCCGCGCCAGGGTTGGACGGTCGCGGCCTGCCTCGTCATCCTCGCGTTGCCGCTGCTGATCCCGTGGAACGTGGTCGGCACGATCTGGCAGATCTTTGGCCGCCCCGACATCGGCCTGCTCGGCTATGTCCTCAATGCCATCGGCATCGACTACAATTACGTCTCCAACGACATCGACGCCTGGGTCACTGTCATCGTGATGGACGTCTGGCACTGGACCAGCCTGGTCGCGCTGCTCTGCTACGCCGGCCTGAAGTCGATTCCCGAAGCCTATTATCAGGCGGCGCAGATCGATGGCGCCTCGCGCTGGGCGGTGTTCAAGGCGATCCAGCTGCCGAAGATGAACCGCGTGCTGCTGATCGCCGTGCTGCTGCGTTTCATGGACAGTTTCATGATCTACACCGAGCCGTTCGTGGTGACGGGTGGCGGGCCCGGCAATTCGACGACCTTCGTGTCGATCGAACTGGTCAAGATCGCGCTGGGCCAGTTCGACCTCGGCAAGGCCGCCGCACTGTCGCTGGTCTACAACCTCATCATCCTGATCGTCTGCTGGATCTTCTACACCGTCATGACCAATGCCGGCGCCGAGCGGAAGCCGCAGGAAGGAGCCGCGTGATGCATTCGATCCCCGGCCGTCGCCTCATCATGGCGCTGTTCTTGATCTTCCTGCTGTTGCCGATCTACTGGCTCGTCAACATGAGCTTCAAGACCAATGCCGAGATCGTCTCGACGATGACGCTGTGGCCGCACGCCCCGACGCTCCAGCACTACAAGCGCATCTTCACCGACGAGAGCTGGTATTCCGGCTATATCAACTCGCTGGAATATGTCGTCCTCAACACCATCATCTCGATCTCGGTGGCGCTGCCGGCGGCCTACGCGTTCTCGCGCTACCGTTTCCTCGGCGACAAGCATCTGTTCTTCTGGCTGCTGTCGAACCGCATGGCGCCGGCCGCGGTCTATGCACTGCCGTTCTTCAACCTCTATTCGGCGATCGGGCTGTTCGATACGCCCTGGGCGGTCGCGCTGGCGCACTGCATCTTCAACGTCCCGCTGGCGGTGTGGATCCTGGAAGGCTTCGTCTCCGGCGTGCCGCGCGAGATCGACGAGACCGCCTTCCTCGACGGCTATTCCTTCCCGCGCTTCTTCATCAAGATCCTGGTGCCGCTGATTGCGAGCGGCATCGGCGTCGCCGCCTTCTTCTGTTTCATGTTCTCCTGGGTCGAGCTGCTACTCGCGCGCACGCTGACCTCGGTGCAGGCCAAGCCGATCGCGGCGATCATGACGCGCACGGTGTCGGCTGCGGGCATGGACTGGGGCCTGCTGGCTGCGGCCGGCGTGCTGACCATCATCCCGGGCGCGCTCGTGATCTGGTTCGTCCGCAATTATATCGCGAGCGGTTTCGCGCTCGGTCGGGTGTAGGGGGCATCAATGGAATGGATTGCATGGATGGCCTGGACGCCGCCGACCGCGATCTTCTTTGTCGCGCTCGCCTGCACGCTTGCCGTGATGACCTGGCTCGGGATGGCTTATCCCGAGGCCGAACGCGTCGGCGTGCTGCGCATCCCGACCACGCGCGGCGACCGCCTGTTCATCTCCCTGATCACGGCAGCGGTCATCCATCTGCTCTGGATCGCTTTCGCCGGCACTGACGCCCTCGCCACGCTGCCGATCGGCGAGGACGGAGTTGAAATTTCGCGGCTTTGGATCGCATCAGGAATTTCGTTGGCCACGGCCGTGCTCATTTTTCGCACGGTCTAGCCCGCGAAGGAACGGCCAGATCCGGGACCAACCCGGGTCTGTAAAAAGTTTGTCGCTGCAATGGAGGAACAACATGCGGCAGTTTAGGAGAAGGGAACGTTCATTGACCAAGAATAGCTTTCTGACGATGTCCAGCGTCGCCGCCATCGTCGCGGTGTCGCTGGCCGTCTCGGCGCCGGTGCGCGCCGCCGACGACGCCGCGATCCAGAAGTGGATCGCGGAATTCCAGCCCTCGACGCTGTCGAAGGAAGACCAGAAGAAGGAGCTGGAGTGGTTCGCCAAGGCCGCCGAGCCTTTCAAGGGCATGGAGATCAACGTGGTCTCCGAAACCATCACGACCCACGAATACGAGTCGCAGACGCTGGCCAAGGCGTTCTCCGAACTCACCGGCATCAAGCTCAAGCACGACCTCATCCAGGAAGGTGACGTCGTCGAGAAGCTGCAGACCCAGATGCAGTCCGGCAAGAACGTGTACGACGGCTGGATCAACGATTCCGACCTGATCGGCACTCACTTCCGCTACGGCCAGACCATCGCGCTGTCGGACTACATGACCGGCGAGGGCAAGGACGTCACCGATCCCATGCTCGACGTCAACGACTTCATCGGCAAGTCGTTCGGCACCGCGCCGGACGGCAAGCTCTACCAGCTGCCCGACCAGCAGTTCGCCAACCTGTACTGGTTCCGCTACGACTGGTTCACCAACGCCGACTACAAGGCGAAGTTCAAGGCCAAGTATGGTTACGAACTCGGCGTGCCCGTGAACTGGTCGGCCTATGAAGACATCGCCGAGTTCTTCACCAACGACATCAAGGAGATCAACGGCGTCAAGGTCTACGGCCATATGGACTATGGCAAGAAGGACCCCTCGCTCGGCTGGCGTTTCACCGATGCCTGGCTCTCGATGGCTGGTAACGGCGACAAGGGCATCCCGAACGGTCTGCCGGTCGACGAATGGGGCATCCGCATGGAAGGCTGCCGTCCGGTCGGCTCCTCGGTCGAGCGTGGTGGCGACACCAACGGTCCGGCCGCGGTCTACTCGATCACCAAGTACCTCGAGTGGATGAAGAAGTATGCTCCGCCGCAGGCCCAGGGCATGACCTTCTCCGAGTCGGGTCCGGTGCCGGCGCAGGGCAACATCGCCCAGCAGATGTTCTGGTACACCGCCTTCACCGCCGACATGGTGAAGCCGGGCATCGCCGTGATGAACGCGGACGGTACGCCGAAATGGCGCATGGCTCCGTCCCCGCACGGTTCGTACTGGAAGGAAGGCATGAAGCTCGGCTACCAGGACGCGGGTTCGGCGACGCTGCTGAAGTCGACTCCGGCGGATCGCCGCAAGGCGGCCTGGCTCTATCTCCAGTTCATCGTCTCCAAGACGGTGTCGCTGAAGAAGAGCCATGTCGGTCTCACCTTCATCCGTGAATCCGACATCTGGGACAAGTCGTTCACGGAGCGTGCGCCGAAGCTCGGCGGCCTGATCGAGTTCTACCGTTCGCCCGCACGCGTGCAGTGGACCCCGACCGGCAACAACGTGCCCGACTATCCGAAGCTGGCGCAGCTGTGGTGGCAGAACATCGGCGATGCGTCGTCCGGTGCCAAGACGCCGCAAGCCGCGATGGACTCGCTCGCCGCGGCCCAGGACTCCGTGATGGAGCGTCTGGAGAAGTCGGGCGTGCAGGGTGCCTGCGGTCCGAAGCTGCACAAGAAGGAGTCGGCCGAGTTCTGGTTCGCCAAGGCCCAGAAGGACGGCACGATTGCTCCGCAGCGCAAGCTCGCCAACGAGAAGCCGAAGGGCGAAACGGTCGACTACGACACCCTGATCAAGTCGTGGCCGGCCCAGCCCCCGAAGCGCGCCTCGCTGCAGTAAGGCACGTCTCATAACGACGAAAGGCCGGGAGCAATCCCGGCCTTTTTCTTGTTTTGCGTGACGTAGTACTCTCTCGATTGTCCTCCGCTGTCATCGTCCGCGAAGGCGGACGATCCAGTATTCCAGAGGCGGTCGTGATTGAATCGAGAAGCCGCGGCGTACTGGATGTCCGCCTTCGCGGGCATGACAGCTGTGCCCGCTTACTCCGCCGGCTCAGCCGCCAGCGTCGGATAGTCCGTGTATCCCTTCGCGCCGCCGCCGTAGAACGTGTTCTTGTCCCAATCGTTCAGCGCCGCGCCCGTCTTCAGCCGCTCGACCAGATCGGGATTGGAGATGAAAGGCTTGCCGAAGGCGATGAGATCGGCCGCGTTCGCGTCCAGCACCTTGGTGGCAAGATCGAAATCATAGCCGTTGTTGGCGATGTAGGCACCAGCGAAGCGCTTGCGCAGGCCCGCATAGTCGAACGGCGCGATGTCGCGCGGACCGCCGGTGGCGCCTTCGACGACGTGGAGATAGACGAGCTTCAGCGCGGCGAGACCGTCGACGATATGGTCGTACAAGGCTTGCGGGTTCGAATCCGTGATGTCGTTGGCCGGCGTCACCGGCGAGATGCGGATGCCGGTGCGATCGGCGCCGGCCTCCGCCGCGACGGCCCTGGAGACTTCCAGCATCAGCCGCGCGCGGTTCTCGATGGAGCCGCCATAGGCATCGGTCCGCTTGTTGGTGCCGTCCTTGGCGAACTGCTCGAGCAGATAGCCGTTGGCGCCGTGGATCTCGACGCCGTCGAAGCCGGCCTCAAGTGCGTTCTTCGTGGCGCGCTTGAAATCGTCGATGATGCCTGGAATTTCGGAAAGCTCGAGCGCACGGGGCTCGGAGACGTCGGCGAAGCCGCCGTTGACGAAGGTCTTGCCCTTGGCGCGGATCGCGCTCGGCGCCACCGGGGCTGCGCCATTGGCCTGAAGGTCGACGTGCGAGATGCGGCCGACATGCCAGAGCTGGATGAAGATCTTGCCGCCGCGCTGGTGCACCTGATCGGTGACCTTGCGCCAGCCGGCGACCTGCTCCTTGGTGTAGATGCCGGGGGTGTCCTGGTAGCCCTGGCCCTGCTGCGAGACCTGGCTTGCTTCGGTGATCAGGAGGCCTGCGGACGCGCGCTGGGCGTAATAGTCGGCGGCGAGCGCGCCGGGTACGAAAGTGCCGGGAACGGCGCGGTTGCGCGTCAACGGCGCCATCACGAAACGGTTCGCAAGCGTGATCGGGCCGAGCTTGTAGGTCTCAAACAATTTGGTCGAACGGCTCATGGGAATGCTTCCAGGCGGTGAGAGGTCCGGAACACTTGTGCATCGCGGCAATCAGCGCAAGGGAGGAGCCATACGGAAACTGCAGGCGAGATGCGCAGAGGAGCCGCGCAGCATAAATCATGTGCAATTTCAGCCGCGGCAGCAGATTCGATCTCCCGCCGCGGCTGCTTGAAGCATCGCTTATCAGTTTGCCCCGAGGAAATCGCGCTTGCCGATCTCGACGCCGGCGTGGCGCAGAAGGCCGTGGGCGGTCGCGGCGTGGAAATAGAAGTTCGGCAGCGAGAACGCGCTCAGGAATTGCTGACCCTTCATGGTGATGGACTTGTCGGGGCCGGCCGGGAAGGTGACGTCTTTGGTATCAGCGCCCTCGAACTGCTCCGGCTTGAACGATTTCACGTAGTCGATGGTCTTCGCCAGGCGCTGCTTCAACTCCGCAAAGCTGGTTTCGGTGTCCGGTGTGGATGGCACTTCGCTATGGGTCAGCCGGGCGCAGCCTTTGGCTGCGAAATCGCTGACCAGCTGGATCTGCTTCGAGAGCGGCAGCATGTCGGGGAATAGGCGGGAGCCCAGCAGGACGCTCGGATCGATCTTCTTGGCCGCACAATGCGCCTCGGCTTTCGTGAGCAGGCCGATCAGGCTGTTCAGCATTTGCAAATAGGCGGGAACGACGGCGTCGTGGAAGGACATGTGATGCTCGCTCTGTGGTGGGAATCTCAGGAGAAACCTGAGCCACTCACATGGGAACCTCATGGAAAATTACAATCGCGGGAGCGGCTTGTGCGGTGCGAAAATTCTACCGCACCACCCCCGCCGGCTGCGCCTGCGCCGTGCCACCGCGCATCCGGGCCAAAAGCTCGGCCGTCGGCCAGGAATCCGCCGGCAGACCGTATTTGATCTGCATCGCCTTCACCGCGGCGCGGCTCTGCTGGCCCAGCACGCCGTCGACCTTGCCGACGTTGAAACCGGCCTGGACCAGAAGCTGCTGCAATTGCTTGAGCTCGTTGAACGGCAGCTGCGCGACCGGTGTGGACGGCTTTCGCATCGGAGCCGCGCCCGCGATGCGAGTGGCGAGATAACCCGCGGTGGTCGAATAGATCAGCGAGTTATTCCACTCCGTGTAGGCCGCGAAATTCGGGTACGCCATGAAGGCCGGACCGAAGCGTCCCATCGGCAGCAGCACGGAGGCCGCGAGATTGTCGTTCGGCAGCGGCTTGCCGTCGGGATAGGTGACCCCCAGCTGCGCCCATTTCGAGCGCGGCAGTTGCACCGTGAGGTCGGTCTGATCCCATGGCAGGTTTTGCGGCACCTTGATCTCCTCCAGCCACGGCTCACCGCGCCGCCACTTCAATCCGTTGGCGATGTAGTTCGCGGTCGAGCCGATCACGTCGTCCTCGCTGCGCAGCAGATCGCGTCGTCCGTCGCCGTCATAGTCGACGGCATAGTTGACGTAATGCACGGGCAGGAACTGGGTCTGTCCGAGCTCGCCGGCCCAGGAGCCGACCATCTCGTCGGGATGCAAATCGCCGCGGTCGATGATCTTCAGCGCCGCGATGGTCTCGTTCACGAACATCTCCGAGCGGCGGCAATCATAGGCCAGCGACACCAGGGATTTCAGTGTCGGCAGATTGCCCATGTTGACGCCGAAATCGCTCTCCAGTCCCCAGAACGCGGCGATCACCGCCGGCGGCACGCCGTATTCCTTTTCGGCGCGCGCGAACGCCGCCGCATGTTGCTTGATGTGCTGCTGGCCGTTCTGCATGCGATAGGGCGCGGCCATGCGGCCGGCAAATTCGGTGAAGAGCTGGCCGAACACGCGCTGGCCGCGGTCGCGATTGACGATGCCCTGGTCGTAGACGAGGTAAGGCGAGGTCGCCGCGATCGTCCGCTGCGACACGCCGGCGGCAACGGCCTGTTGTTTCACGTCGGCCAGAAACCGATCGAAGTTCGCCCCGTTATGGCACGACGCCGCGCGCGGCGAGGGCGCAGTGGCCCTGGGGGCTGCAGGTTTTGCGGACGGCGGTGCAAGCTGGGCGGAGGCGGGAAGGGCGAGTGTGAGCAGGGCGGCGGCCGCGATCGTTGCGACCGCAAGGCGAGAACCAAGGCAGTTCGTCGGCATCGATATCTCTGATACTGGGTGGATGAGCGCTAGGCCGCTAATACGGCGCGCTTGACGGCGAGTGGCAACGCGATGGAGCGGAACAACGTCTTCGGATACAAATAATCTTCGCCTGACTCATCGATGATGCGCAGCATGCCATGCTTGTCGGCCGCGGGGTCGCGCAACGCCTCATAGATCTTGCGCTTCTCGAGAGAAGCCGCATACCCCTCATTGTCCACACAGATCACCAGTTGCTTGCTTCGCGACTTCGTCATGATTTTCAGAGCAGGCCCTTGAGCTTGAATTCCTTGCGGCCGATGCCGGCAGCCTCATACCAATGTATCTCAGCGATGTGGGTAGAGCCATCGGATAATCGCACCGGGGCAATGCCCTTGCGCTTTCGCCAACGTCCTCGCCCATAGATTCGGCGCAGCCGGGCGACCTCGCAGATGCCGGAGCCGCTGGCGAAGGTTTCGATCTCGGTAATCTCGCCGAGAATCTCAAAGTGGATGGCTTCGATCGTGCCCTTGGGTCCCTGCCTGGGTCAATAGCCGCGGCTCCGCGACGCACCCGGAAACCTTGCGGGCGGGCCGGGGTCGTCCCTACCTCATGCTTGCCGGCCCGCAGCGCCTCCAGCGGCCACGGCCGGCCCGGGAGACGGCCATGAACTATCTTCGTACCGCAATGCTGCTCGCAGGCCTCACCGCCCTGTTCATGGGCGTCGGCTATCTGATCGGCGGTGCCGGCGGCGCCATGATTGCGCTCGTCATTGCCGCGGCGACCAATCTCTTCACCTACTGGAACTCCGACCGCATGGTGCTGTCGATGTATGGCGCCCATGAGGTCGACCGCAGCAGCGCGCCGGAGCTGGTCGGGCTCGTTGCCGAGCTTGCGGGCCGCGCCGGCTTGCCGATGCCGCGCGTGTTCCTGATGGACGAGCCGCAGCCCAACGCGTTTGCCACCGGGCGCAATCCCGAGAATGCCGCGGTTGCGGTCACCACCGGGCTGATGCGCCAACTCAGCCGCGAGGAGCTCGCCGGCGTGATCGCGCACGAGCTCGCGCATATCAAGCACCACGACACGCTGCTGATGACTGTGACCGCGACCATTGCGGGTGCAATCTCGATGCTGGCGCAGTTCGGCATGTTCTTCGGAGGCAACCGCGACAACAATGGTCCGGGCATCGTCGGTTCGATCCTGATGATGATCCTCGCCCCGATCGGCGCCATGCTGGTGCAGATGGCGATCAGCCGCACCCGCGAATACGCCGCGGACGATCTCGGCGCTCGCATCGCCGGTCAGCCGATGTGGCTGGCATCGGCGCTGGTGAAGATCGAAGGCGCGGCGCATCAGGTCCCGAATTTGGAGGCGGAGCGAAATCCCGCCACCGCGCACATGTTCATCATCAATCCGCTGTCGGGCCACGGCGTGGACAATCTGTTCGCCACCCATCCCTCGACGCAGAATCGCATCGCGGCGCTTCAGCAGCTCGCAGCCGAGCTCGGCGCGCAGGCGTCGCCGTCGGTCGGCGCCAATGAGAACTACCCGCCGCGAAGCCCGTGGGGCCGCTCGTCTTCACGCGGCCCTTGGGGCCGACGCTGAAGCCGCCCGAATTTGCGCGCTTTGTGACCTGCCGCACACAGGACGGTCTCGGCCGGTGTTAACACCCTGCCGTGACAGTTCCTGCGAAAGGGGATGCGTGGCCGGCCCTTTGCCTGCCGCCGTCGAAGATGACCAAAGCTGCGGTACCATTGTTGATTGTCCTGGGCGTGCTGATTGGCCTGTCCACGCACACTGTCGTCAATTGCGGGGACGAGGACGAGCCCGACATCTGTTCGGCGGTGATCGGCTTCTCGCCGCTGCGCGGCTCGCTGATCGCTTTCGCCTATGAGGGGCGCGGACGGATCGCGCTGCGCCATGGCGACTGGCGGCGGGCGATCGCGGATTTCGACGAGGCCATCCATCTCAATCCCAACCGCGCCTCGCTCTATCGCGATCGGGCGCTGGCGCGCCGGCAGAACGGCGACCTTGAACTTGCCATCGAGGATTACGACGAGGCGATCGCGCATGATCCCAGGCACGCCGCACCCTATCACCAGCGCGGTCTCGCGCTCGCCGCCACCGGCGATCTCGATCGCGCGATTCTGAGCTACAACACCGCGGTCCGCGTTGACCCGTCGGATGCGCAGGCTCGGCTCGACCGCGGCCTCGCCTTCCTCGCCCGCGGCCAGGCGAATGAGGCGCGCGCCGATTTCGAGGCCGCGCTGGCGCTGCCTGCCGGCAAGGATGCCCACACCCGCGATGCGGCGCGCGCAAAACTCGCCGAACTGGCGCGCGCCGAGCCGACCCGGCTCGCCGCGCCAGGGCGGTAGAGATATCTAGAGCTGCGTGCGCCGCTGCAACCCTCTCCCCTTGTGGGAGAGGGTGGCTCGTCGCGTAGCGGCGAGACGGGTGAGGGGTACCTCTCCGCGCGTGGGTGGGGGGGCGTTTGGTTGGCGGGAACAACCCCCCCACCCGCGCGGGGCGCC